>JAVHPO010000352.1:0-9298 GCA_036170635.1 Prolixibacteraceae bacterium
CTTCGCGGCTGGCGGTGTGTGCGAGCAGGGAGAATCCGGTAACATCGCCGGCTGCGTAGACATTAGGAATGTTCGTATTCATCTTTTCGTCAACTTTGATGCCACCCCTGTCGAGTTCGACACCCAAATTCTCGAGGCCAAAACCTTTGGTAACAGGCTTGCGACCCACACTTACCAGGATTTTATCTCCCGAAACGGATTCCTTTTTACCTGCTTTCTCGAAGATCACTTCGTTTCCTTTAACCTCAATTACTTTGGATGAAAGGTGGAAGGTGATCCCCTTTTTAGCATACATCTGGCGCAACATGACGCTCATTTCGAGGTCCATGCCGGTTAGAATCTCGTCCAGCATCTCCACGATTGTCACGGTAGTGCCCAGGGAGTTGAAAAAACTGGCAAACTCCATACCGATTACACCACCACCGATCACTACCAGCGATGCAGGCAACTCTTTCAGTTGAAGAATTTCACGGTTGGTGAGGATAATTTCGTTGGGTGTTCCCAATCCCGGAATCGGCGGAACAAAAGCCTCTGATCCTGTGCAAATCAGCAAATTAACCGCTTCGATCTCCTCGTCACCTGCGGTGATGGAGATACCTGATGCAGAACGACCCTTGATGTAAGCCTCAGTTTTAAGTACGTCCACATGGTGCTCTTTCATTTTCATTCCAACACCACCCACCAGCTTTTTAACCACTTTCTCTTTTCTCGACATCATCTTGCCGAAATCGAAAGTCACCTCTTTGGCCTCAACACCATATTTAGAGGCTCCGATGGCATTGTCATACAATTTTGCACTGTACAGCAGCGTTTTCGTAGGGATACAACCTTCGTTCAGGCATACGCCGCCCAATTCGCTTTTCTCGATCAGAACTACTTTGAGTCCCTTGTGTCCGGCGCGTTCAGCTGCAACATATCCTGCAGGTCCACCACCGATAATTGCCAGATCGTAATTTTTGCTCATTTTGAATTTGCTTAATGTTAAAGTTCAATGGTTAAGTTTTCGATTTCTGTCGCAATTTGTTTCAAAAATCGGGTAGCTTCTCCACCATCGAGTGCCTGGTGGTTGTAGGTAAGGCTCAAACCGAGGTGCGGAACGAAGCCATATACACCGTCGCCAAGCTCTTTAGGTCTTGGTATTATGGCATTTACACCAAGAATAGCGGTCTGGGGAAGATTGATGACCGGAGTAAACATTTCTACTCCGTAATTTCCAAGATTGGATACAGTAAAAGTGGCAGCCTCCGAAGCAAGCAAATCGGGATTGATACTCCCGTTCCTACAAGCTACGGCAACTTCTTTCAACTGATTGGATAATCCCTGGATAGAAAGATCATCTGCATTGCGAATGACCGGCACCATCAATCCGCGGTCAGTGTCCACTGCAATACCCAAATGGATTTTTTTGAAGTATTTCATCGAGTCATCCATGAAATGGGTATTCACCTGCGGATATTTTTTCAATGCTTTGATCACAGCAAAACAGATCAGGTCGTTCAGCGTAATATTTGTCGAATATCCTTCGTCGACCGCTTTTTTAACCACTTTGCGCAGGTGGGTTAGCTGACGGGCATCAGCAGAGAGATGGTGGGTCAGCTGAGCCGAATTCTGCAAGGAGTTCAGCATCGCTTTGGCAATCAGCTTACGGATATTGGACAATTTTTTGATTTCAAATTCGTCAGAAGCAACAATACCAGGTAGTTTCAGATCTTTTGCAGTAATCGCCCCACCCAAACCGCTGCCGGTACAATTGGTGCAAAGTTGCTCCTCTTCGGCACGTTTCTTGGCCAGCGGGGTAATTTTAGGTTTCGAAGCCAGATAAGCAATCAGATCCTGTTCCAGAATTCTCCCATGTGGACCAGAACCTTTTATTCCTGATGTATCGATTCCCTCTCTTGCAGCCAGCGACCTGGCGCGCGGAGAGATAAAATTACTCTCTCCCGTAGCGGATTCCATTGTTTTTGTTGTAACCTTAAGCTTTTCTTCCTTAACGGCTACAGTTTCAGGGACTGCTTTTGCCGGAGCAGCAACTGCAACAGGAGCGGATACTACAGTTTCCCCTGCATCACCAATGACACAAACTTCCTTCAAAACAGGTACTTCATCGCCTGATTCGTAATGGAACGCAATGATCGTTCCATCAACAGGCGCGAACTCCTCGAATGATGCCTTGTCGGTTTCATAAGCAAAGAGAAGATCCCCTTTGGAAATTTTTTCACCTATTTTCTTTGGTATCTCAGTTAAAATACAACTTTCTACAGATTGCCCCTGCTTGGGCATGATCACAATGGTTGCCATGGCACATTTTTTTACAAAACTAAATAATTCAACTTGTAAATACAAGTATACAAATAAAATAATTGTTAAATTGTAATGCAATATTTTTAATTGTCTGATTTTCTATTATTTAAAATTATTATACAAAAAATATATGTATTTACAAATTTATGGAACAAAAAAACTTTAACTTCGCAAATCGCTTGAATTAAGTTATGACTGAACCGTTTGTAGAATACAATGTAGCATTGCCTCGCCACAGCAAGGTATATGAAATTCTGCGCCAGCATATCAACGATGGCATATACCTGGAGGGAGACCTTTTACCTTCCGAGAACGAATTATGCGCCCTTCACAAGATAACGAGACCAACGATTCGGAAGGCATTGGACCGTCTTGCGAATGAGGGCTTTATTGTCAGGCACCAGGGGAAAGGAAGCATTGTAAAAGGGGCGCCAAAAGGGGTTGGAATTTTAGCCATGAAGGGAACTACCTCTGCAGTTGGAAAAGAAAACCTACTGACCAGAATCATTGTGGCTCCTGAAATAAGAAATTGGAGCGAAGCCTTCTCCTTTTCACTTACCAGGATTGAACAGGAATCGGGATGCATCTACATGGAGCGTCTTAGGCTCGTCAACAACAAACCGGTATTTTTTGATATTACCATGATACCCAACATCAACCTTCCGAGGTTTATCGGGAGAAACATGGAGAACAAATCACTGTTCGATATATTAAGAAAGAATTACCGGCTGGAGGTCAAGGGAGGAGAACAACGCATCCTCGCAATCACCGCAGACGAAAGGCTGCAAAAGTATTTCGGGGTACCTGCAGGTCATCCGGTGGTGCAACTCAATCGAAAAATTGAGACCAACAGAATGGGATTTTATCTTTATAGTCAAGTGTTCTGCAATACGGATGAGTTTGTACTAAGCGGTACTTTCTAATAAAGCTTTTCTAAAGTTCGAGACTTTTGTATCAATTATTTACTGAATCTCTAATAAAGCTTTTCCAAAGTTCGAGACTTTTGTATCAATTATTTACTGAATCTGAAACTTTGGAAAAGCTATTAATAATTTTCAATCGTTCAGTTCGAAGATCGCCTCAATCTCCACGGCGCAGTTTCCCGGCAGGCCTGCAACACCGAAAGCACTTCTGACGCCAACCCCATTCACGGCACCAAAAACCTCTTCCATCAGCTCGCTGCAACCATTGATTACGTATGGATGCTTGTTAAAATCCGGAGTTGCATTCACCATGCCAAACAGTTTGACTACCCTTTTAATTTTATTCAGAGATCCAAGTTCGTGACGCAGGGTAGCCAGAATGACCAGTCCGGCAGCACGGGCTGCCAGCTTTCCGGCTTCCATATCGAATTCGTCGCCAACTTTTCCCTGAATAAGTGTTCCGTCGCTTCGGGTTGAAACATGTCCGGAGAGATAGGCCAGGTTGCCGGCAATTATCAAAGGCTTGTATAATCCTTTGGGGGCAGAAACGGGGGGTAACTGCAGTTGCAATTCTTCTATTCTAGCTTCGTAATTCATTGTATTTCGATTTTAATCCAGTTGTAATTTTATCAAATGATACTTGATCCTGCTTGCGTTTGATCCCTTTTCAAAAACCAGGGAATCAGACTTTGACACATCATAAAAATTGTATTGCCCGGTAATCAACATATCCGGAACGCAGGTTTCAGGATACCCAGGCATTTTATAGGATCCCATATTGAAAATCAATTTTCCATTCCCGGCAGACCATGTGCCCACAGTTAAACAACCGTACGATTTCTGAAACATCGCACCACCGGAAGGCCATTCAATATACTGATCATTGGTAAATTCTATTTCACACCAATAATTTTTGTCCTGGTATTCAAAATAACCCATATAAATACCATTCTCAATTACACTAATGCGATTGCTCATTTCGGCACTTCCCTTACAACCACTCAAAATGCTAATTATCAAAAATATAAAGAATGATAATTTCATAGGTAAATGCTTCATTTTTACAAACCCATTCACTTCACACCAATAATCCAAAATCGACCCATAGACAAACTCAGGGGCCAGCTCAACAATTTACAACAAATCGTTTTGCAGTAGCAGAACCACCGTAGAAACCGTAAAAAAGACGACCATGGTGGCAGTAATGACTATAATTTCCAATTCGTTGTGAGTAAACTTATTTCGCTGATAAGGATGCACCGGAAAGGCCCTGTCTTCGATCAAAAGAAGTAATCTGAATACCCCCCAGCCAACCAGGGTTCCCAAAAGGATTCCGCCAAGGATATCTCCTGGATAATGAACGCCGAGATAGATTCTTGTGTAAGCTATCAGGCAGGCCCAGGGATAGATGAAAATGGTATATCCCCTGCTTCGGAAGAGAAGGGCCGAAAAAGTAGCGAAAGAGAAGGCATTGGCTGCATGCGCCGAGACGAAACCGTACAATCCTCCCGCTGAAAAGAAGATGTGGGCCAACGGTTTCACTGCAGGATCCTGAGATGGCCGCAGCCGCATCACACCATGTTTCAAAAGGTTGGAGACCTGATCGGATAGCAGAATGATCAACACCAATGAAATAATAACAGGAATGGATTTCCTTCCATATTTTCTGATGATCAGGTAAAGGGTGACGCCGTAGAAAATGATCCAGGTAGAGGTGAGTGTAAAAAGAGCCATCACATTATCCATCAGGTCATTATGAAACCCATTCAGGAAAAAGAATGCAGATTTGTCCCAATCGGAGATTGTCTGTATTACACCCATGTCTCGTTTATGAATTTAAAAGTTTCCAGATTTCATCTTTCAATTTTACAATTCCATCACCCGTAACCGATGAGATAAAGGTATGGGGAATATCTTTGAATTCCCCGCTTATCTCCTTCATCAGCTCCTTATCGAGCATATCGGATTTTGAGATAGCCACATATCTTTGTTTATCAAGAAGTTCAGGATTAAACATATCCAACTCGTTTAGTAAAATATCCAACTCCTTCCTGTGAAGTTTACTATCTGCCGGTATCAAAAAGAGCAAAATAGAGTTTCGTTCGATGTGACGTAGAAAACGCAATCCCAGACCACGTCCCTCGTGCGCTCCTTCAATAATTCCCGGAATATCAGCCATCACGAAAGATTGGTTATCCCGGTAGGAAACGATACCCAGATTGGGGACCAGTGTCGTAAACGGATAATCGGCAATTTCGGGTTTGGCCGCTGAAACCACCGAAAGCAAGGTAGATTTGCCCGCATTCGGAAATCCAACCAGTCCCACATCAGCAAGGATCTTCAGTTCCAGGATCTTCCATCCCTCTTCTTCGTCTTCGCCGGGCTGGGCATATCTGGGTGTCTGGTGGGTCGCACTCTTGAAGTTGACATTACCGAGCCCACCTCTGCCTCCTTTCACCAGGATATTTGATTGATCGTGTTCGGTGATCTCAAAAAGAACCTCACCCGTCTCTGCATCCTTAGCCACTGTACCCAGCGGAACATCCAGTATGATATCTTCCCCGTCCTTGCCATGACTGCGTGAAGCGCCACCACATTCGCCCCATTCGGCGAAAATATGCTTGCGATATTTCAGGTGCAAAAGCGTCCACATCTGATTGTTACCACGAAGGATAATGTGCCCTCCCCTGCCGCCGTCGCCACCATCGGGTCCGCCTTTTGCCGCGAATTTCTCCCTGCGAAAGTGTTTAGACCCTGCCCCGCCATGGCCCGAACGACACATGATTTTCACATAATCCACAAAATTTGTTTCTGCCATCGCTCCTTTTATAGGTTGTCGCAAAGGTACACACTATCACTGACTATCGGAAACGATCGAAGATAGACATTTTTTTGGTTCAAACTACTGTTTCATTACCTTTGCCCTTCGGCTACACTCAGGGACCGGCAACATTTCAAACATTCCCCTTCGGCTACGCTCAGGGACCGGCGCTTTTTTAAACATTTTAAACAATTATCATGATTCCTGTCTGGAAAGAAAGTTTTAAAATAACTTCGTATCAAGTCGATTTTCAGGAAAACATCAAGCCAACCAATCTGATGCAACTGTTTCAGGAGGCTGCAGGGAACCATGCCCAGCATCTGGGGGCAGGGTATGCTGCCTTGGTTGAACAGAAGCTTTTTTGGGCCCTATCGCGGATACGTGTTGAAATTCTGCAATTGCCTAAATGGGGGGACGAAATCCACATTGAGACATGGCCCTGCAGTCTGGTTGGACCATTCTTCAGACGTGATTTTATATTTTACAACAGTCAGGATCGACCCATTTGCAAAGGTGTCTCAGGCTGGTTGTTACTGAATGCCGAGACGATGCGCCCCCAGCGGGCAGACAGGCTTACCTTCGATATGCCCTTCAATGAAGGCAAAATTGCGCTTGATACTTTCCCCGATAGGTTAAATGGTACGGCTGAAACTGAAGTATACAGTAAAAAAATCCTGTATAACGAAATTGATGTGAACAACCACGTCAACAATACCCGTTACCTGGATTGGGTGATGGATTGCTTCGACAGCGATTTCTACCGGACGCATCAGCTAAAGAGTTATATCCTCGAATTTCTGGGCGAAATGCATTGGGGGGATGAAGTAGAACTCTTATCCGGACAGGAGGGTACATCCTTTCACATTCAGGCTGTGAACCGGCAGACAGGCAAGGTGGCTTTTAAGGCAGATGTTGATTGGACGATCATTAGTAGTGAGGATATTTCTATTTAATAGCAACAAGAAGGGGTTATTTATTATTCACCACAATAGGCACATAGGTCACATAGAAACTAATGTGACCTATGTGCCTATTGTGGTGATTTTTTTATTTGAATAAGCGCGAAAACCATTTGGCCCGGCCTTTGACAAGGGTCATTCCCTTTTCGATGAGGGTGTTGTCAAAATCGTGTGAAAACATCAGCTTGGAGGTATCGTTGGCAGAAGATGTATAAACCAAAATAAAGCTGAAGTGCTCAAAATGTTTGGCCATTAGCCTTGGGATACTCTCCTGCGACAATTTGTAGGATACGAATCCACTGCGCGGCAATGGGATAATGATCAGGTCAGAAGAAGACAATTGATGTCCAAGATCATGAAATTCCTCCCAGTCGGTAAATTCGGTATGACTTATTTTAACGGAGGTTCGTTGTTGCTTGTGAAACTCCTCCACCTGTTCAAAAGTCTGTGGGGAAGCAAAAAACTGACAAGAGAGATCCAGAGATTTTCCCATTCGCAATATCCGGCTTAACCAGTGATGAAAACCAAATTCACGGTCGGCAAATTTGGGACAAATAACCACAATTTTCTTGTAGAGGTTAAGGTTCGAATGTATGCTGGCAACCCAGATGGCCTGCTCTGTATTCTCAACGATGTATTTGACATTGTTGCCAAAAAGCATTTCGGAAAATTGGTTCCTCATGGCAAAACCCAGGATGATCTCAGATGCAAATATCTCTTTGGCCACTCTCTTGATGCCGGCAGTAACTTTCTGATCGATTGTTGTGACTATTTCGACCTTCTGGTCATTGGCGGCAGCATGAATGATGGCCTTCTCGAGCATTCTTTTGGCTTCGATCAGTTTCGATTTTGCGGTGTGGTCGTCATCCACTACCGATAAACTCACTATTGGGAAACGATTTTTCGGAAATTTGATGGCAATGGCCAGATCAATCAGTCGCTCCATCGTCCCTGGATTGGAAATTGGAACCAATATTTTCTGTTCCGTCATGGGCGTTAAAGGTTGCTCAAGGTAATCATCCCCTTCAATCAGAATCTTTTTAGCAGCATTCTCGGTTACGAAAGAGGCCACCAGACAGGTGACAAGAATCAGCACAATGGTACCATTTAAAACATTTTCATCTACAATGCCCATTTTGAAACCCACCATGATGACAGCCAGGGTAGCTGCGGCATGAGAACTGCTCAAACCGAATATCAATCGGCGCCATGTAGGCGGGAACTTGAATGTAAATGAGGTCAATGCTGCAGCCAGATATTTTCCGATAATCGCAACGATGGTCAGTATACCGGCAATAATCCAGGCTGCGGAACCATTGCCTATCACCTTCAGATTGACCAGCATTCCCACGCTAATCAGAAAAAAAGGTATGAATAATGAATTTCCAACGAACTCAAGCCGGTTCATCAGGGAGGAGGTTTTTGGCACATATCTGTTTAAGGCGATTCCAGCGGCAAAAGCGCCAATAATAGGCTCCAAACCGGCCACTTCAGATAAAAATGCGGCAAAGAATACCATGGAGAGGACAAAGACAAAATGAGACCGTTTTTCCCCTTCCAGCTTCTTAAAAAACCAGGAGGTAACCACCGGTATCAACAAAAAGACGACCAGCAGAAATAGTATGACGGAAATAGCAAAGTTTATCCAAAAATGAAGGTTTATCTCTCCTTTTACGGAGCCTACAATCACCGCAAAAAGTACAAGAACTGCGGTATCCGTCAACATGGTACCGCCCACAGTGATCGCTACTGCTTCGTGCCTGGAGATTCCCATTCTGCTCACAATCGGATAGGTGACAAGTGTATGGGTAGAAAACATACTGGCCACCAACAGGCTGGCGTTAAAATCAAGGCCGATCAGGAAGCGGCAAACGGGAAACCCGATGGCCATAGGTATCAGAAAAGTGTACAATCCGAAAACCAAACTCTTGTGCTTGTTGGTCCTGAACTCTTTCAGGTCCAGTTCGAGCCCGGCCAAAAACATGATGTAGAGCAACCCGATGGTAGAAAAGAGGTCGACGGCGGCATTTTTCTCAATCCAGCCAAGTCCGTTGGGGCCAATGACCAAACCGGATAAAATCAGTCCGATGATTCCCGGGATTTTCAAACTTCTCAGTAGGATCGGGGCCAAAAGAATGATAAACAGAATCACTGCGAAGATCAAAACCGAACTATGAAACGGTTTCTGCAGTAAATCTATCAATCGGTCCAGAATTTGAGTCATGGGAGTGGCGACGGGGTTGTTTCCGATGCCAAATATAGACAAATCAGCTTAAATAAAGGAAAGAGAGAAT
>JAVHPO010000353.1:0-9281 GCA_036170635.1 Prolixibacteraceae bacterium
TACCCGTGAACCAAACAATGGGGCTTATGGTATTCAACAATCGAATAGCTATCAGCGCAATACAGACTTTCTGGCTACCTATGCCAAACAACTGAAGTCGATAAGCCTATCATTGTCTGTGGGAGGAAATGCCCTTTACACCAAAGGACAATCCATTTCCACTTCATCAACAGCGGGTCTTATTGTTCCAAATGTTTACTCGATAAGCAATATTAAGTCCGGAACTTTATCTTACGGGAGTGGTTGGTCACAAAAAGAGATATACAGTTTGTATAGTCTGGCAAACCTGGGTTGGAAAGACAAGATCTATCTGGATTTGACAGCACGAAATGACTGGTCAAGTACTTTACCGAAAGCCAATCAGTCCTATTTTTATCCATCGGCCTCGTTGAGCCTTTTGGTCAATAAAATGGTTGACATGGGAGAAAAAGTATCTTTGTTAAAAGTTCGCGGAGGCTGGGCTAAAGTTGGTAACGATACGGATCCTTATCAGCTTGTCAATACTTATGGAAATGTTGGACAGTGGGGTGGAGCCATAAGATTGGCCAAATCAGGAACGCTGTTAACGCCAAATTTAAAACCGGAAGAAGCAACTTCAATGGAAGGTGGTCTTGACATAGGGCTGTTTAACAATAGGCTAAGATTTGAGGGGACTTATTACAAGGCAGATAACCGCAACCAGATTTTAAGAAATATTCCTATTGCAAGTTCCACTGGTTCCGATGCCATCAATATCAATGCAGGTTTGCTTGAGAGTAGGGGATGGGAACTGTCATTGGGTGGAACCCCAATTAAAACGATTAACTGGAACTGGGACATCAGCGCTAACCTGACACGTAACAGAACAAGGGTAAAATCGATTTCCCCGGGAATTGAAGCGATCAAATTCTGGGAGCAGGCCAATGGCGGTGCCTGGTCGTATGTTGGCGACGAAGTTGGCGCCATTTATGATGCGACAATGTTGGTTGTCAAGGATAAAACCTCTCCCTATTATGGTTATCCAATCATCAGTCCCGAGCCTGATTATGAGTGGCAGCGGGATAAGCAGATCCAGCAACAGGCAGCCGGAGAGAGAAACCAGATCGGCAATTATAATCCCCGTTTTATCTTGGGCGTAAATTCATCTCTGTCCTATAGATCTTTCACCCTGAGTTTTACAATGGATTGGAGATGTGGCGGACAATTCATTTCGCAAACCGAACGTTATGGACGTGACGACGGACTATCCGGATCCTGGTTGAAGAGCATGATCAATCCGGAAGGAAGGACCGGGAAAGAGCTTCGCGACTGGTTGGTTGCCAATCAGGACCAACTGATTCTAAATGGATTTCATGTCGTTGGGGGACCTACGAAGGAATTGGGTGGATTCAGTGAAAATCTAAGCGGTACTTATTTAAATGATGGAGTTTTTGTTCCCGGGGTAGTTGCTGTTTCTGATGGACATGGCGGTACCACTTACAAGGAAAATCTTGGAGAGGATGGTACCTTATTTCAACCATATGTGATCAGTAATGGATGGGATTTTGCAAGAGATGCCATGTTTGACGCCGATTTTATTAAACTAAGGGAAGTATCCCTGAGCTATAAGTTACCGTCAAGTATTGTAAATAAGTTGGGTGGTATTAAAGGATTTGCTGTATCGGTGTATAGCCGTAATATTATGATTTGGACCAAAGCCAAAATTGGTATTGATCCGGAACGTGCTTTCCAGGTTGAATCTTCAACCGAAGGTAAGAGGGGTGTACAATTTAAACAAGGGATTGAAAGATATAATCTCGAACCTTGGGTAATTCCTGTCGGTGTTAAATTTGACCTGACTTTTTAAAAACTCTAAAAATTCAATATTATGTACACTATAAAAAATAAAATTTCAGCTGTTTTAGTATTGTTAGCAATTCTAATTGTCGGCTGTAAGAATTTGGAAGAGATGAACATTAATCCGAATGGTGTTGATCCGGCCAATGCCTCTCCCAATTTTTTGATGGCAACGGTGATCACATCAACTGGTGGTAACGTTCTTGGAATGGGGTATGGAGATATCGCGGGAGTCATGCAACATACCCAGAAAGATGGATGGTCGGGTGGCCACAACAGGTATGACTGGAGTGACCAGAGTTGGGCCGGATACTATGGTATACTGAGAAATGCGGAGGAGATGCTTAAGAAGTCAAAAGCAGCAAACCTTGATTTTCAGTCAGGGGTAGCGATGGTTTTTAAAGCATATAATTTTGGCATGATTGCCGATTTATGGGGCGATGCGCCATTTCGACAGGCGCTAAAAGGAGAGCAGGGCTCTGAATTCTTCAAACCCGCTTTCGATTCGCAGAAAGATATCTATTTGGGCGTAATTGCCATGCTCGACAGCGCCAATACCTTGTTCTCCAAAAATCAAAGTGAATACAAAGAGGTTAATCCGACTCAGGATGTGCTGTATGCAGGTGATGTTACAAAATGGCGCAAATTTGCAAATTCCCTTTCATTGAGGTATTATTTGCGGATTTCAACAAAGGAACCTACTATTGCCAAAGCTGGAATTGAGAAGATCACAGGGCAACCTGCCAATTATCCGCTCATTTTGGATGCAGCCGATGATGCCAATTATAGTTTTATCGGACTAAGTTCAGGCGATTCATGGCCTACAGCTACAAGGTTCAGTAGTGATATTTCCAATTTCACAAGGGTTAAAATGTGCGCGACGTTGGTTAAAAAGCTGCAAACATTAAGCGATCCCCGCTTGGGGACATGGGCTGCCAAAGTCAAAATCCCTCTTGTTGTTGATCCTACAAAACCCGACAATTATGATCAGATAATAAATGGGAAACGGATTATCTCCAAAAAAATAGCCGATGATTTTCAGGCCAAATATGGAGCTCCTCTGAATCTGGATCCTGAATATGTTGGCTATCCGCCGGCTTGGTCAACATTTGAGTTCTTTTACAATTTAAGCCCCAATCTCAATCAGGGCGATGCAAATCCGCATGCATCTCAACTCAACGATATCTACACTCAAGCTATCGGACCTCTGCTAAAAGTGAGAATGTTGTCGGCTGCCGAAGTTCACTTTGGCCTTGCTGAGGTTGCCCTTAAAGGCTGGAATGCAGGAGGAACTGCTGCTGCTCACTATAATGCCGGAGTAAAGGCTTCTATGGATGCCTGGGGGTTGGGCAGCTCCTATGATACCTATATTGCCAAAACCGGAGTTGTCTTTAACAACACTTTGGCTCAGGTAATGGAGCAGAAATGGATTGCAAGCTGGACGGCGGCTGCCGAGTCGTGGTTTGATTTTATAAGAACAGGATTGCCAGCTTTAGTAGCTGGTCCGACAGGAAAAAGAGCGGTATTGCCTGTTCGTTTTACATATGGGAATAACGAAACGCTTTATAATCCGGACAACTCAAAAAGCGCCATTGACAAACTTGAGGTGACTCCCTACACATCTACTGACGGGAAGAACAGTAACTGGTCAAAAACATGGCTGCAACAGGGTACAAATAAACCGTGGTAAATGGAATATTAACCTATTCTTATGTTTTTTTGCATATTTTACAAATATTTCAAAGTTTATGTGCAAAATATCATCTATTAAGGATTTTTAACTAATATTGTATAGTTTTATTCTAAATTGGTTAACTTTAATACCGATAGAGATTTCTTTTTTTACTTTCAAAGCTGTGAATTGAGTGGAATTTCCTTAGATTTTAAGCATTCCCAGTGATAATAACTACTTACTAATTGTTCTTTTCTGTTACTCTTGGATTGGATTCTGTTAATAATTCTAATAAATATTTGATTTGCAAACAATTAACTTTAAATGTCATTCTATGAAAAGAAAATTTAAATTGGCCGGCTTGCTGTTTTTAGGGTTGATTCTTTTTATCACTTGTAAAAAGGAAACTCCCCTTCCAACAGCCTTGTTTACTTACTCTGTTACTGGTAACACGGTCACTTTTTATGCCCAGGTTACCAACGACAGTAAATATGAATGGGATTTTGGAGATGGAAGTTATATCAATACCCTTCACTCCCCTGTTCACGCCTATTCTTCTTATGGAGTTGATTATACTGTCAGTTTGACCATTATTGGACCAGGCGGTTCTACTATAGTTACCAATAAAGTCACTATTCCGCAAAAAACAAAAATTCAATTGCTTACGGGCGGATTGGCGGGATCGTCAAGCAGTAAAAAGTGGAGGCTAAGTTCATCAGCGCCTTCTTTCCTTATTACCGCGGCTACATCTAATTTCCAACCCGTGGTGAAAGACTATCCCGGAAGTATTCTGGGTGCGGTTGGTTTAGGAATGGTTTATACCGATGAGTTTGTATTTAAGGGCGATGGTTCCTTAACCATTAATCCAAAAGGTGGAGGAATATTTGCCGGGTATGTATATTGTCTTGCATCCGGTATACCTATCGTACCGAATAAGGATGCTGCCGGTGCAGGGTTAGCGTATGCCAAACCTTTCGTCACACCTCCCGGAGCGACCTTTACGATTAATGAGGGCAAAACCTTTACATTAACTACTACTCTTGATGGCAAGACACCTCTAACAACTACATATCCCGGTGTTATGACTTTGAGCTTTACAAAAGGGGGCTTCCTTGGAATCCTTGATTTTAAAAGCGAGTGTATCATCCAACAGTTGTCAGATACCAAAATGATAGCCAATGTCTTTGTTTCAACGGTTTACCCTGGATTAATAGGTACCCCGAATATGGCATTGACTTTAACATTTGAAGTAGCTCCTTAATTGCTTTAGGGTAAGAATGTTTGCATTTTTACCCTAACTTCCTGAGTATAATACAAATATAAAATTTAGCAATAATTACAACTAACAAAAATTATTTATGATGAAGAGAAAAATGCTTAAAGCAATGTTTCTGTGCATTTTAATGGTTGTATCAAGCGGCCTTTTTGCTCAAAATATTGTCACAGGTAATGTCAAGGATGATACCGGGCAATCTTTACCAGGTGTCAGTGTGGTCGTAAAAGGAACAACAACAGGAACAGTGACCGATATAGACGGAAAATTCTCGCTTTCAGCTCCGGGTAATGCCACGCTTGTATTTTCTTTCGTGGGAATGCTAACAAAAGAGATAGCGGTGGCCAATCAGCGAAAAATTGAGGTTACCCTGGCCGCAAGCACGATTGGTGTGGATGAGGTGGTCGTTACTGCCCTTGGAATTTCCAGGAAAAGAAATCGTTGGCCTATTCAGTATCTGAAGTGAAAGGAAATGATTTGGCCAAAGGGGCCAATCCCAACGTTATCAAATCATTGGACGGACGTGTTAGCGGAGTGAATTTCACCAACTCAAGCACTGACCCGAATGGTTCAGTTTTTGTAACCATTCGTGGTGCAACCAGTTTGAATATCTCTAGTTCTACGGCATCAAGTCAACCACTTTTTGTTATTGACGGTATTCCCGTTGGTACAACATCAGTTGACAACAGAAATGGCGCCGACTTTGGGAACCTCCTTTCACAACTGAATTCGGAAGATATCGAGAGTATCTCTATTTTAAAAGGTGCCAGTGCAGGTGCATTATATGGTTCAGCTGCAGGAAACGGGGTCATCATGATCACTACCAAATCGGGTAAAGGCGGTAAAGCCGGGATTGGCGTATCTGTCAACTCATCTATTGTGTGGGATAAACCTTACAATTTCTTTACTACACAGCTGGAATACGGAGATGGAATTCGTGCCTCTTCAATTTATACCTCAGGTTACGACTGGGGGGCCAAATTCTCCAATTTTACTTCCGCTTCAATAGATGCATACAATACAGTTACACAGAGGATTGAAACCAAACCTTTTGCAGCAACCCAGGAAAATCGTATGCAACAGTTTATGCAAACGGGTGCGACACGTAATTACAACGTGAGTGTAACCGGTAATTACAAAGATGGCGCCTTCCGTTTTTCTTTGGGCAAGATGTCCAACATAGGGGTAATGCCCAACAACCAGACGGAGCGAATGAATGCAAGCCTGAGTGCGGAGTACAACATCACCAAAAAATTAAAAATCTCTGTGACGAGTAATTACATGGGGCAATTCACTCCAAATAAAACCTCCTCCAACAGCCAGGTGATTGAAGAACTAACCATGAAATTCCTTGCATCTATTCAACCAATCAAAGAGATGCAAACTGTATGGAAAAAAGGTTTTGAAGGACAGCTCCAAAATGCGCCTTACTACAAGCCTGATGGTACACCCATGCTCGATAACCCATACATGTATGTCTATTCTGAGATTAATACTTACCGGAAAGATAACTTCTTTGGCAAAGCGCAGTTGGATTGGGAAATTTTTAAACCACTGAAATTCATGGTTCGTACAGGTATTGATTACACCGGTGACAATTACGAGTACAAAAGGGCAAAGGATTTTCAGGACAGTAATCAACGGGATGGTAAATACACTGTCACACAAGGTAACGGACTCAGTGTTCAAAACGATTTGATGTTGATTTGGAACAAAGATTTTGGAAAATTCACCACCAACGCTACTGCAGGTTACAACTACGCTTACAGCAATGGTTACAGCTATTATGCCAATGCTGAAAAACTCGTAAGGGTAAACGATTACTCTTTGGGCAATGCCGTAGCCGGAACACTATCTACCAGCAGTGGCTGGGGTATTGGAAAATCTCAAAGTTTTTATGGTACGGGACAAGTAGGTTTTGCCAACCAGATATTCGTTGATGTATCAGGTAGATATGACATGAGCGGCATCCTTGAGGAGGATAAAAACCACCATTTCTATCCATCTGCCTCTTTAAGCTGGCTGCCTTCCACTACCTTCAAACTACCAGAAGCAATCAACCTGTTAAAGTTAAGGGCCGGTTTAGCCCAGGTTGGACACGGGATTGGTACGCCAAGAAGTAACAATACCTTCAGTTTTGCTCCGATTGATTATGGAAGTACCAAAATCCTAAACATCGGAGGTTCTTTGGTTGATCCAAATATTAAAGCAGAAATTACGAGCTCTTACGAAGGTGGTTTTGATCTTTCCATGTTCAAGAATCGTGTTTCTGCAGAATTTACGGTTTACAAGAAGATTCACGAAAATCAACAAGGAAATATTCCGACTTCACCAGGTATTGGCTATTATGGTATGTTAACCAATGTTGGTACGGTTGAAGCCAATGGTTACGAATTTTCTTTGAACTTTGTACCTGTTCGTACCAAAGACTGGAACTGGGACCTTGGTTTTAACTTCAGTAAGGTGGAGTCAAAAATCACTGCACTCTCTGAAGCTTATGTACCTACGGGTCAAACTTTCTACGGGAACGGACCAAATATTGACCTGAGATTGGCTGTAGGCGAGAAAATTGGAACTATGTGGGCGCACCAGGTATTTACAACGATGCCTTCCACCAGTAAATATGCCGGAATGATCGTTCTGGACGACAATGGCGAGTGGAAATATTCAAGCGCGGAGAAAGACCGTAAATCTATTGGAAATTACAACCCTGATTTTATATTGGGAGTACACTCATCGGTAAAATGGAAAAACTTCAGATTGGGAATCGTAGGAAGTCTTCGTCAAGGTGGCCAATATATCTCCGACATCGAGCGTCGTGCAGTAACCGATGGTCACTCTTTGCTGACAATCGGGGATAAAGTGAACGGACCAAATCCCTGGACTGTTGGTGGCCGCGATGGTGAAACAGGCGGCTTACCTTTTCCGGATGCGAGTAAAATGCCTTATCCTCAACAGGCAGGTTTAGTTGCCACTTACGCCATGTATGGAACACCTATCCCATTAAACGATGCTTGCTACTTTCAGGGTGTCTGGTTAAAACCGGGTGGAAACCCTTCAAACGATGCAGATTATATTGTTAACGGCGCAGACCCGTTAAAAACCTTCTATGGATTACCAGGTTTGATCTTAGGAGCCCAATATTGGAGCTTCCCGCAATCATTGATACGCGATGCGACTAACTTTAAAGTGAAAGAGGTCACTTTTGACTACACAATACCAAACCGCCTTACTTCGAAATATAAAGTAGAAAATATTGTGGTTGGATTTGTTGGCAGAAATATTTTCCAATGGAACAAAGCCGATAAATACGTTGATCCGGAATCCGCTTTCGAAGGGATCGGCCAGAATCAGGGAATCGTTGGAAAGGCCTTGCCATCTATTGCATCTTATGGTTTCAAAGTATCGTTTGATTTTTAATGCTTAAATTTATTGCAATTATGAAAAAACAGATATCATTTTTACTCCTGACACTCTTTGTCTTGACAGCCTGTCAAAAACAGCTGCTCAGGCAAGATGAGCTATTACAAAAGCGTGATGCAATAGAATCTGCAACTCCCAACTTGCTGCTATCTTCTGTCATACAGCAAACTGCTTTTGCCTACCAGTATGAAGGTGGCGCCGGTAACAGGACACTTTCCTGCACAGTTCAATACATGCAGGGAAACAGAAGCTCCGATGATAATATTCACAAGAGTTTCACCAAACCTAAAAGTGACATGTATGGTTTAACCACTCCGATTAAATTGGTTCAGGCATCCATTGATGATGTTCACAAACTTGGATTGAAAAACTATGAAGGGATTTTCCTTATTTTTAAAGCTTTGCTTTGGTCAACCGCAACCGATTTGTATGGGGACATCTATTACACAGAAGGTCTGCGGGGTCAGGATGGAATTCTTTTCCCAAAATTTGATGAACAGAAGAGTATTTATCCAGCCTTGATTCAAAACCTTAAAGATGCCACGTTATTGTTGTCTACAGGAACAGAGGTTATTGATAAAAGCTCCGATATTCTTTACGCCGGAGATAAAGCCAAATGGATTAAATTTGCCAACTCTCTTCGTCTCAGATTGTTGATGAGGGCTAGTAAAAACCTGGCTGGCGCAGCATCCGAAATCGCAGCCGTAGCAGCCCTTCCTTTGATGGGTAGTGTGGCAGACAATGCCTCCATTCCTTACCTTGCCGGCGACAGAACCTATAACTGGCCAATGTCCTATGATGGCTATAGTGACAACTTCATGATTTATCGCCCAAGTAAAACATTGGTTGATAGTTTGAAAGTTCTGAATGATGACAGGTTAAAAGTATGGGTAGCTCCAATTGAGAAACCATGGACCAATATGCCCGCTGATAACGGCACTACTGTATCTACAACAGATCCAAATGGTTTCAGTTATTCTTCAACATGGGAATACATCGACAGGAGCAAGTCGGGTATCAAAGCCGCAGCCAGTTTCATCGTGGATTCCCTGACGCTTTATGCCGGATATACTGCAGGGATGTACGAAAATGTATTGG
>JAVHPO010000354.1:0-6854 GCA_036170635.1 Prolixibacteraceae bacterium
TTAAACGACAGGGGTAAAATGACAGGCTTATGGCTCGAGCACTGCCAGGCCTGTTCCGTTCCGGAAATAGCAGGTGTCTTCAACCGTTCAGGAATCAAATACGATATCGTAACCGGATACCTCCAGGATCAAAATTCCTGGAAAGAGATTGAAGAATGGTTCCGGGCGACCCAGGTAGCTGCCCATCTCCGCACCAACAGACTCGGTATTTTGGGTCATTACTACGGCGGCATGCTGGATGTCTACACCGACCTCACCCAACAGTCTGCCGTTTTTGGTACGCACATCGAAATGGTCGAGATGTGCGAGTTAAAAAGATGGCGGGATGGTGTCACTCCAGTTGAAACAGCTGCCAAGATTCAGGAATTTCATGCAGCATTTGATGTGACCGCCGAATGTGCAGCAGACGAAATCGACCGTGCAGCCCGTACTTCTGTTGCCCTCGATAAGCTGGTCGTAGCGCATGGATTGGGCTCGATGGCCTACTATTACGAAGGGGAACCGGGCAATGATTACGAAAATATTGTGACCTCCATCATTGCCGGAAATACGCTGCTGACAGGGAAAAATATCCCGGTGGCGGGAGAGTGTGAGGTAAAAAATGCCCAGGCAATGAAAATTATGGCAGAGTTTGGCGCCGGCGGCTCCTTCTCGGAATTTTACCTGATGGACTTCAACGACGATGTGGTAATGCTTGGACACGACGGTCCCGCTCATTTCGCTATCGCGGAAGGTCATGTCAGGTTGGTTCCGCTTCCGGTCTACCATGGAAAACCCGGTAAAGGTCTCTCCATCCAGATGCGTGTCAAACAGGGACCGGTTACCCTGCTCTCCGTCGTGGAAGGAAAGAATGGACTCTTCTTTTTGGTTGCGGAAGGGGAATCAGTAGCCGGACCAATTCTCGAAATCGGCAACACCAACAGCCGCTATCGCTTCGCCCCTGGCGCCAAAGCCTTTATGAACCAATGGTCGAAACAGGGCCCCGCCCACCATTGCGCCATCGGTGTCGGTCACCTGGCCTCCTCCATCGAGAAGTTGGGGATGTTGCTGGGAGTTGAGACGGTGAAGATTTGTTGACGGATAATTGGAGGGGGAGACTTGGAGACGGGGAGAGGGGGCGAGATCGACTCCCGGTTTTAAGTCCTGTCAGGGACGACCAATTTTGTAGCCCGGGATGGAGCACAGCGGAATCCCGGGTAAGGGAATCCCAAAAGTCCACCGTCCGCGTTCAGATTTCCATCAAAAATGAGATTCCGGGATCGGACGGAAAGCGCAGTAAGGGGAGATTTCATACACAAATGAAACTACGAAACGGAGATTGACCGGGTTGTTTTGTTACCCTGAAAGGGTCAAATGTGAATAGCCCCGGGTGGAGCGAAGCGGAACCCGGGGTAAGGAAATGTAGGGAGTTCACCGTCCACGATAGCATGTTCAACAATGTTGGATCTTCCTTTCGGACGGAAGGAACAACCCATCATAAAAGCATTCGCCCCTTATTCCACTCGCCCTTTCTCCCCTTCTGCTAAGATCCGCATTTAAATTTGCGACCCCTATTTGAGTCCGGTAAAATCTACCTCCGGTGGAGAGGATGGCACTGTTTTTAACTCAAAACTGCTGTTGAGAACAACATTTTCATCAAAAAATCCCCCATTTTTCAAGTAAAATCCATTTCCCTCCGTTCCACCGGCATAATCAAGCCGGTAACCCCTTTTGGCAATGTCATCGCCGGTAAACCGAGCTTTTGCGAGCGGGAACCAATTGCCGTATTTATCCCGGCACCACTGGTTGGCATAGAGCCCCTTCCTGGTAAGATAGCCATTCTTATCATTAAAATTCTCCAGAAAAGAGTGGAGCCGGTTCAGGTAATGATCTGTTTTAGGTCGGCTGAAACTGGCAATCAATTGCCATTTGGCCTCTTCTGGTGCATAAAACCATGCGGTGAAAACAGTGTTTCCCTTTCCGTCGGGAGTTCCTTTTAGCAGAAATCGGTAGGTGGAGCCAGCCTTCCAGCCATATCGAAAATAGCTCTGTCCACCCGACCCTTCGTTGCCAAATTCGCCGGTGTGCACACCCTCGCCTTTCGAAAGCATTCTGATTTTATCCGACTCCGGGATCTCTCCGGGATGATCCGTTTTATACGGACTCCAAACGGAGAACAAGATACGCCGCTCTTCCGGTCCGTTCACCTGCATCCCGAAATATCCCTCCCCAAAACCGTCAGCCATGAAATAGGAGCCCTGCGGATCCTGCCCAACCGGAACAGTCAGTTCGTTGTAAAAATATTCGATATCCACCCCTTTTGGCAGCTCGTAGTTGAGATGTACCGACGGACCGCGCCGTCCCCAATAATACCGGTTTTCCTGGTTGTCCCTGACATAACTGAGTTCCA
Organism: Prolixibacteraceae bacterium; assembly: GCA_036170635.1. Classification (GTDB taxonomy): domain Bacteria; phylum Bacteroidota; class Bacteroidia; order Bacteroidales; family Prolixibacteraceae; genus CAINVV01. The sequence continues at coordinate 2,390 of JAVHPO010000354.1, forward strand.
ATCCCGGGGTAAGGGAATGTACCAGCAAATCCGAAACTACTGCAAATTGCGGCCCTTCTTTTTGTATACCACTGAACTCCACCCTACAATAGCCCGCAACCAGTTGGATGGCGCCGAGTTTGAATACGTTGAACTCTTTCCCTGTCGCGTTAACGGTAAAGTTCTTCTTCCCAACACTAACTTTTATTTTCGATTTTCCTTCCGGGACAGCCAATCTAACTGATAATTCCACCTTGCCTGGTTTGTCAGTTTTGAAGCTGATCAAATATTTCTGCTCTTTCGAATCCCAATTTGTTTTGCTCTCCTCCGGCGAAGAAATTTTATTGATCAGGTATCCGTTTCCTCCTGCCGGGATGGTCCATTGATCATTTTGTTGGGCACGGAGTGATAAAACAGTGAAAAACAGGATCACCGGCAGACTTTTCAGGAGAATAGTTTTCATGCCCATGCAATTATTTCATTGAAATTATTTGTAATTAATACAATTATGCATTAGTTTTATAGGGTTGCGAACCAAAGCAACAAACAAATTTACCATAATTTAAACCCTTACATGATGGCAGATTTAAAATTAATTACCAAACTGGGCTGGTTACCCGACTGGCCCGACTTCAGAGACAAAACAGAGGAGGATGATCAAATTTCTCCGCGTCTTTCCAAGCTTGGACAAACACAATCGATTAAGAAGATGAAGTCCAGGTTGGCTCACGCAGCATCTTCCAGTAGTGCTTTACCCGTTTCCATTAACTTGATGCAATGGTTTCCACCAGCGAAAAATCAGGGTGACCTTGGGTCCTGTGCCGCGAACGCCGCAGTTAGCATGGTCGAGTATTTCGAACAGCGCGCATTCGGTAAAATTACACCACCATCCAGGTTGTTTCTCTACAAGACGGCCCGCAATTTGATGCATCAAACCGGCGACAGTGGCTCATTCCTGCGCAGCATGATGGGCGCCATGGTGCTGTTTGGCGTTCCACCAGAGGAGTATTGGCCCTACGACATTGCCAATTTCGATGTCGAGCCAACCCCATTTTGTTACGCCTTCGCGCAAAATTTCCAGGCCATCAGTTATTACAGGCTGGATCCTCCGGGTACCTCTACTGCTGACCTTTTGATGAGCATTCGAAAGAACCTGGCATCGGGTCTTCCGCTGATGTTCGGTTTTACAGTTTACCAATCCATTGCCCAGTCGAATACCAACCATGGCAAGATACCATTTCCCGAGAGGGGAGAAAAAATTGATGGTGGGCATGCAGTCATTGCTGTGGGTTACAACGATATCCTGAAGATCAAAAATGAAGCGATAGGAGCCAAAGAAACCACCGGAGCGATCCTGATAAGAAATTCGTGGGGCTCAGATTGGGGCGAAAATGGTTACGGCTGGTTGCCTTACGATTATATTTTGAGAGGATTGGCGATTGACTGGTGGTCACTACTCAAAAACGAATGGGTGGATACAGGTAATTTCACTCCGTGAAATTTAAGGATAAAGGATAAAGTAAGAAGGATAAAGTGGGGACTCCTTAGATTTTATGCCTTTGGGGTGATTTGTCAAATATTTTATCGCGTGAAATTTGGTTTTCTAAGTTATTTTCAGTAACTTAATAGGAAAACTATGACCGAGATTTTCAATGATCATGAATTTAAAAATGATCTCCAATTGAGATTATTCCAATTTGCAGTACAAGCAATTTTATTGGTTAGATGCCTGCCAGTAGGGAAAGATTATGACGTCATTAGTTGGCAATTTTTAAAATCCTCCTCGTCTTGTGGCGCAAATTACGAAGAAGCGCAGGGTGCTGTATCCAAAGCTGATTTTTCAAATAAAATCGCTATTGTATTAAAGGAGATTAGGGAGTCAAATTACTGGATCAAACTAATTATTGCTGTAACTGATAAAAGCAATGAATGGCACAAATTAAGGAAAGAGGCTTTCGAATTAAAGAGTATTATTGGAAGCATACATGTCAAAACCTCCATAAAAAAGAAATTCAATTAATCTCTCCTATTTCTGGAGTCCCAACTTTATCCTTTTTACTTTATCCTTTATCCTTTATCCTTTATCCTTTCGCGAGGTTTTGTTCTTTGGTCGATAGCAATCCACACGCCGCGTATATATCCTGCCCCCGCGATGCACGTATGGTGGTGAAGATTCCTTTGTCGTTGAGTTGGTTCTTGAAGTGGGTGATGGTCTCCTCGTCGGGACTTACCAGCGGTGTCCCCGGAACCGGATGGAATCGGATCAGGTTGATCCTGCATTTGATGCCATTGAGCAACCGCGCCAGCTCTTTGACATGTATCGGTGTGTCGTTCAGTCCTTTGAAGAGGATGTATTCGAATGAGACACGTCGCTGTCCGCTGAAGTCCCATTTTCTGATCTCATCGACCACCTCGGCAATCGGATAGGCGATCTGAACCGGCATCAGGCTCTTGCGTTGTTCGTCAAATGGAGTATGAAGACTGATGGCGAGGTGCGCTTCGCTTTCATTCAGGAACCTGATCATGGATGGAACGATGCCGATGGAGGAGACGGTAATACGCCTCGGACTCATCGCCATGCCCCAGTCGGCAGTGAGGATTTCGATGCTTTTCAGCACCTCGTCCAGGTTGTCGAAGGGTTCGCCCATTCCCATGTAAACGATGTTGGAAACGGTTTCTGCCTCGTCGATGCTTCGAATTTGGTTCACGATCTCACCGGCTGATAATTGTCCCTGGAAGCCCTGTTTGGCGGTCATGCAGAAAAGGCACCCCATCTTGCATCCCACCTGCGAGGAGACGCACACAGTGATGCGATCGTCGTCCGGAATCATGGCGGTCTCGATAAACTGGTGCTTTCCGGTTACGAAGAGGTACTTTTTGGTCCCATCAGCGCTCACCTGTACTTTTACCGTTGGATTGGTGCCGAAATCATATTTTTCGGCCAGCAACTCCCTGGTTTTTTTGGATAGATTGCTCATCTCCTCCATCGAGTTGATCTGTTTTTTGTATAGCCAGTCGGCGATTTGCCCCGCCGTAAATTTTGGCAGCCCCAAATCGACCGTGATCTGGATCAACTCCTTCAATGTTTTACCGAAAAGCGGTTCTTTGCTGGTTTCCATCGTCTTAGAAAAATATCTCGGCATAAATGTGACTGTAGGGAACCCCCTTTTGGATCAACAGGTCCCGAACCTCCACCACCATCAGCGCCTGTCCGCAAAGATAGTACTTATCCGCTTTGGGAAGCTCTGGCAAACCCTGGAGATAATCCGTTATCCTACCGGGAAAGTGAACTCCGTTCTTGTCGCGGCTGCAGCAGCAGATGTAGTTGCTACCCAACACTTTTTGCAGATAATCTTCGAAGTAAAACTGGTTGGCATAACTCACCCCGTGCAACAGCTTTTTGTTTTGGAACCTGCCCGAACGTATCATGCTGTAAAAAGGAGCGATACCGGTCCCGGTCGCGATCCACCAGGCCGGCGACTCATCACAGGAGAAGCTGCCATAGGGCTCTGAGACATAAATGAGTTCACCCGGTTTCATTTGGGAAAGATGCGGTGTAAGCGCTCCGCCGGGTTTGACATTGAACAGCACGGAAATGTTCTCCTCCCGGTTCCCGCTGCAAATGCTGTAGATCCGAGGTGCATCCTTCAGGTCCGCGGTTATTTTTACTACCTGACCCGGGTCGAAATTACCTTCCCTTTTCCAGGAAATAACAAATACATTGGGCGAGATCTCAACATTTCCGGTGATCAGAACCGGTTTCAGGGGGTGCTTATTTTGAATGGATGACTGCATTTAATATTAAAAAAATTCTTACACAGAGAATAAATAACCAATAATCAGTATTTTAAAATACAACAACATCGTTGCCTTTTCATAAAATTTAGAGGAAGGCACAGAGATCACAGAGCGTAAAAATCGCAAGCGATTTTTTGGCCTTCGCGTTACTTTGGTGCTTTCCTTGGAGACCTTCGTGGTAAAATTGATATTAAAATTTAACCACGCACAAAGTACTTCACGAAGGTGTTATGGTCTTATAATAAACGTAATCGAGGGAGCAAAAGTTTTAGAAAGTTCGATATTTCTATCCGCTTGAATGATAAATTCATATCCATAAGTTGATTCGTTGAGAATGCTATTCTTCCTATTTTTGGGTAACTTTGCGATGGTTTTAAAGTATAAACAGCGTCATTGGGTGAGTCATGATCAATAAGATAGCAGCAGGCTTAAGGTGGATATTGGTACAGATCGTTCTGTTCCCGGTTTACTTTTACCGTGCTGCCATTTCTCCGCTCACGCCTGCCTCTTGCCGTCACATACCAACCTGTTCCCAGTATGCCGTCGATGCCGTTAAAATCCATGGACCCATCAAGGGTTTCTTCATGGCCACCAACCGGATTTTGCACTGCCATCCCTGGGGGACGTCGGGATATGATCCGGTGCCACCGCGGAAGAAGAAGGGGAGAGGGGGCGACTAGGGCGACGG
>JAVHPO010000354.1:6954-9280 GCA_036170635.1 Prolixibacteraceae bacterium
TCCTGATGGTCAAAACCAAAATGTAATATTAAAATGAGAAAAATTATATTATTTATTTTCGCTATAATCGCCCTGGCCTCCTGCCAGCTAACCCCTAAAAAACCATCGGAGAAAATTGTCTTTGCCAGCATTCTGCCACTACAATATTTCACTGACCAGATTACAGGCAATCTCTATACCACCGTCGTTATGGTTCCACCCGGTGTCGGGCCCGAAACCTACAATCCTACTCCCCGGCAGATGGGCGAAATGGCCAAAGCAGGCGCCTATTTTGCCAACGGCTTCCTCGGTTTTGAAGATGCTTTTCTGGAGAATTTTAAATCCATCAATCCCGGCCTGGCCTTTATCAATACTTCAACCGGGGTGGACCTGATTCGTGCTGCCGGTCATGATCACGGCGATCACCAGCATGAAAAGGGGGTAGATCCCCATACCTGGTCATCCCCGGATGGGGCCAGGATCATCGCCAAAAACATTTTCGACGGAATGGTGAAAATTGACCCCGCCAACAAGGTGAAATTTCAGGAAAACCTCGACCGGTTGATGACAAAAATCGACAGTGTCGACAAGGTCGTGAAGGCAATTCTGACCGACATCCCCTCCCGGAAATTCATGGTCTTTCACCCTGCGCTGGGATACTTTGCCAGAGAGTATGGTCTCGAACAGCTCTCCATCGAATTCGAGGGGAAAATACCCACTCCAAAGCACATTCAAGGTATTGTGGAAGAGGCCAAAGCCCAGAATATCAAATATATCATGATACAGAGAGAGTTTGATGTGGAGAATGCCGAAATTATCGCGGACGAAACCGGCAGCAAGGTGATCCAGATTGATCCGCTGGCATACGACTGGCCCGGAGAGATGATATCGCTGGCCCGCAAAATGGCAGCAGCAAAATAGCAGTCCAACCGCCAAAATAGTTGTAAATTTGCGTTTGATACGATGTTTGAAAATCTCACCTACATGGTTCCTTTGATCGATATCCGCCACCTCACGGTAGGGTATGAGGAGAACATTATTCTTTCGGATGTCTCCATGACCATCCATGACAAGGATTTTATCGGTGTCATCGGTCCAAACGGGGGTGGCAAAACCACGCTGCTGAAGGCCATCCTTGGACTGTTGCAGCCTTTCAGGGGAGAGGTGATCTTTCACGATTGCATGACCGAAGGGAACCACCACCGCATCGGATACCTGCCGCAAATCAACAACATCGACCGCAAATTTCCGATCTCTGTCTCCGAAGTGGTGAAATCCGGACTAATGTCCAAAAAAAGGATCATCAAAAAGTATGCGCAAAAGGATCTGGAATATGCCGGCGAATTGATGAACGAAATGGGCATCTACGAGATCCGCAACAAGGCTATCGGCGAACTCTCAGGCGGACAGATCCAGCGTACCCTGCTCTGCCGGGCCCTGGTGAATCATCCCAAGTTACTGGTTCTGGATGAGCCAAACACCTATGTTGACAACCGCTTCGAGAAAGAGCTCTACGAAAAGCTGCGCCGGTTCAACGAAAATATTGCCATCCTGTTGGTCTCGCACGACATCGGAACCATCTCCACCTATGTCAAATCGATCGCTTGTGTGAACCACTCGCTGCATTACCATCCCGGGAACAAAATTACCCCCGAACTGATGGAGGACTACGAATGCCCGATACAGATCATCACGCACGGAAAAATTCCCCATACCGTCCTACACCAACACGAATCATGATGGAAAATCTGATGTCACTGCTGGCGATGAATTTCTTCCGCAACGCGCTGATTGCCTCACTTTTGGCCAGCATTACCTGCGGCATCATCGGGACCTACATCGTGTCGCGCCGGATCGTCTTCATCAGCGGCGGTATCACCCACGCCTCCTTCGGAGGAATCGGCATGGGCTATTACATGGGATTTGATCCGATTTTGGGAGCTGTTCTGTTTGGCATATTCTCGGCATTAGGGATCGAATTCTTTACCAGGAAGGCCGATCTCCGCGAGGACTCGGCCATCGCCATGCTCTGGGCCCTGGGAATGGCCTTGGGGATCATCTTTATCTTCCTGACTCCCGGATATGCCCCCAACCTGTTGAGTTACCTCTTCGGGAACATCCTCACGGTCTCGCTCACCGATATTCTTTTCCTGACGTTCCTTACGCTGGGAATTGGCGCCTTTTTTATCCTCTTCTACCGGATGATCCTCTTCATCTCCTTCGACGAAGAGTATGCCCTTACCAACAATACGCCGGTCAGGCTTTTCAACATGATTCTGATCTGCCTGGTGGCATTGACCATTGTGCTCAATATCAGGGTAGTGGGGATTATACTGGTAATGTCGCT
>JAVHPO010000355.1:0-1796 GCA_036170635.1 Prolixibacteraceae bacterium
TGCGAATCAAGCTTATGAATTGGTGAAAACAGAAATCATTGAAAGACTTTAAAATGAACGCAACCTGTAAAAAACTCATCGAGGTGGCTATGCCGATCAAAGAAATTTCGGCAGAAAGCGTAAGGGATAAATCCATTCGCCATGGGCATATTTCAACCCTGCATTTGTGGTGGGCAAGGCGTCCGTTACCGGTTTGTCGTGCGGTTGTGTTTGCCAGTCTGGTACCGGATCCTCTCGATGAAAACTGTCCTACGCAATTTCGTGATGCGGTCGAAATTCTATTGGGCAAAGAAAATAACCCAGGTGATCCTTATCGTCCTTATGATGATATCCCATATACAGCTGCTATTGATAAAATGGACGACAATCCCCGTAACAGGTTGCTGATGTTTATCGGTAAATTTTCTCCTATGTATTCAAAATTGGGAGAGAAAACCCCGGCGAAAGAGATGTTAACAGATGCCAGCCTGATTAAATGGGACAACAAAAACAACGAAACAATCATCAACAAAGCCCGAAAACTCATTTGGGTAGCTCATAACATAAATAGTAGCGGAGGGGAACAATCAGCTCAACAATTATTAACTGATTTTGACTCTTATTTTTCTGCAATCAAATCCGCTGAGCAAGATCTTTATAGCTTTAAAGACCGTCACATTTCCTCCCCTCAAAGCCAGGCGTTGGAAGCCAAACTTCATCAAGCCATTGAAGATTTTTTGGATAAAATGCCAAAAGTTTTCGATCCTTTTGCCGGTGGTGGTGCCATACCTTTAGAAGCTGCCCGTTTGGGATGCCGAAGTTTCGGAAATGACATTAACCCTGTAGCCCATATCATCCAGAAGGGAAGTCTGGAATTTCCACAGAAATTTGGAAAACCAATTACTTACAGCAAACAGGAGTTTATTAAACTTTATGGTGAAGATTTATGGAATAACCAACAACAGCAGGACAAAGTGGTTGAAAATGGGGATGCTATTGCTGTGAATATTGCCAATCGTCTTTCTTTTGATGTAGAATTCTATGCAAAAAAAATACTTTCTGAAACTGAGAAAAAGATTGGCCATTTGTACCCAGCGGATGAAAAAGGGGACAAACCCATTGCCTATTATTGGTCTAGGGTCGGCATTTGTAGTAATCCAACCTGCAAAGCTGAAATCCCTTTACTAAGACAGTTTTACTTAGCTAATACCAAAACAAAACAGATCTATCTAAATCCGATAATTAAAGGTAACCAGATTGATTTTGAAATTAGACTTGGAAAGTGCGATCTTGAAGGATGGAATAATCGTGGCAATTTGAAATGTCCAGTATGTCATAGTGTTACCGATGTTAAGCAAATTAAACAGCAAAATATCGATTATGGTCTGTCTGAAAGATTGATTGCAGTTATTTTTGATGGTGTGAATAGTAAAGAATATAGAACACCAAATATCAACGAGATAGAATCAACGAGACTTCATTTTGCTAACATTGAACGTCCAAATGAAAAAATGCAGCGAAACTCTGCTGGAGGCGATACATTCAGTTGGGGAGTAACGGAATGGGGTCAAATGTTCTCTCTCCGCCAACTTAATTCCATACATTTAATAATAAATGAACTTGGAAAACTTAAAAAAGAATTGAATGCAAATCGCAGTGAATATTCAAATGCCATTATTACCTATTTAGGAATCTTATTGGACAGAATTGCGATAGCAAACACATCGTTTGGCGTTTGGCATGTTGGCCGAGAAACTTTAGAAAGGCCAATGGGCCGACAAGCGATCCCCATGGTTTTTGATTATCCTGAATCTAAT
>JAVHPO010000356.1:0-1788 GCA_036170635.1 Prolixibacteraceae bacterium
ACATTACAGCTCTGCGACTTAAATCTGAGGCTCCCTTTTTGATATCCAACACAGATGAACCAGTAAACACAACATTCAGATCGGGATGATAATCATAGATCAGTTTCAGTTCCTTCGCCCAATCCTTGTATTTATGGATTTCATCTACAAAAAGGTATTTCCCGCCACTCTTTACAAAAGTATCCGCTAAATCAATCAGCTTGTTATCGGCAAAATAAAAGTCCTCTGCCGTTACATAGAGTGTTTCAGCCGGATTCAGGTTTCTTTTGATATGCTGCAAAACCAAAGTAGTTTTCCCAACTCCACGTGGCCCGGTAAGCCCGATCATGCGACTTTTCCAGTTTATCTCCGTATAAATGTATCGGAAGAAGTCTGAATCTGTCTCCTTAAGAAGTTTAAGAAACTGTTCAAATAGTTTGTCCATGGCAGCTTATTTTGGACAAAGATAACGAATATTGCATTATTATTGTGCGTATTTCAATAATACATGCACCATTAAAGTGCATATATGGCATTTTTGCTTTTAACTGCTGATAACCTTCGAAAAAGGTATTTTTTTAAAATCCCGGTGTCTTCCTGGCGTAAAACAAAAAACACCTACAAGTCATCCTTGTAAGTGTTTGATTCTGTAGGTGGGCCCAGTAGGGCATGATCCTACGACCCCCTGATTATGAGTCAGATGCTCTAACCAACTGAGCTATGGGCCCTGAAATTAGGAGTTCCTAATTTGGAGGTGCAATTTTAATCATTTGCGCCGTATTTTTCAAATGTTTTGAACAATTAAATTTTTGGGATCGCTTTTAACAGCAGGTTCACCACATTGTGCACGTTTTTTGTGAAGACCGCGAGGATCTCGTCCCAGGTAACCGGCGTCTCATCTTCCTTCCAGCTGTCGTAGTCGGTGGCCATGGCCACGGCCGCATAGGGAATGCCCAGCTCGTTGGCCAGGATGCATTCGGGCGCGGTGCTCATGTTGACCAGGTCGCCGCCCCAACCACGAAACATCTTCGATTCGGCGCGGGTAGAGAAGCGGGGACCTTCGATGGTGACGATGCATCCGCCCTTGTGGATGGGGAGTTTCAGCGCGGTGCCTGCTTCCAGAAGCAGCTCGCCCAGCCGCTTGTCGAACGGATCGGCCATCGGGGTATGTTTCATCTCGTGGGGCTTGAACTCCTCAAAAAATGTAGTGGCGCGGTGTTTGGTGAAATCGATAAACTGGTCTGGAATCACCAACTCTCCCCTGCCAATCTGCTCCCGCAGGGAGCCGCAGGCCGTTGTGGCCAGGATATGGGTGCATCCCAGCTGTTGGATGGCATAGAGGTTCGCCCTGTTGTTCACCATCGATGGGGTAATGGTGTGCTGCCTGCCATGGCGCGACAAGAGTACCACCTCTGTTCCCGCGATGGTTCCGCACAAAAAATCTGAACTGGGTGCTCCGTAGGGTGTCTCCACGACAAGCCGCTCCTGGTGCTGCAAAATATCAGGGTTCTCAAGCCCTGAGCCTCCGATAATGGCAATTTTTTTTATCATTTTCCGATCATTTGACGGGGTGACTATAGTGACGGGGTGAGAAGTGTAAAATATCAGGGTTCTCAAGCCCTGAGCCTCCGATAATGGCAATCTTTTTTATCATTTTCCGATTATTTGACGGGGTGACTATAGTGACGGGGTGAGAAGTGTAAACTTTTTACTTTATCCTTTTTACTTTATCCTTTATCCTTATACAAATTGTTGCTTTTTGGTGAAGGATTTGCGGGCGATAAAGAAGAGTTTGGCTATGCCGTACAT
>JAVHPO010000357.1:0-1783 GCA_036170635.1 Prolixibacteraceae bacterium
ACAGTTTAACAATCATTACAGAAATGTTGTGCCCCTTGCACCACGCTATTTGCGATTTACTGTGGATGAACGGATTGATTCGGAGGGAAAAGTTTTGAAAAAATTCAATGAGAAAGAGCTTCTTCCTATTATCAAAAAGATCAAAGAAGAAAAAGTTGAGTCTGTGGCTATATGCTTTATGAATTCATATAAAAACAGTAGCCATGAACGAAAAGCACTGAAATTTTTGAGGAAGCATCTTTCCCCCTCCCCTTCGGGGCGGCAAAAGCCCAGTGGGCTTTTGAGCGAGACTGCGGGTAGGAAGGTGGGGCTCGATATTTTTGTAACAGCCTCCTTTGAAGTACTGCCCTCTATCCGTTTTTACGAAAGAGTGAGCACAACCGCAGTAAGTGCTTTTGTAGGTCCAATTGTAGCTAAGTATCTCGATAATCTTACGAAAAAATTAGAAGGTATCCATTACAAAGGAACACTGTTGATTATGCAATCCAATGGTGGAGTTGTTGTTCCTGACCAGGTAAAGAAAAATCCTGCCGTTACTGTTTTATCAGGACCTGCTGCTGCACCTACTGCAGGAGCTTTTTATTCTAAAATGCTCGGGTATAAAAATTGTATCACAGCTGACATGGGTGGAACCAGTTTTGATGCGGCTATTGTGATAAATAATGAATGTGTTACAAGTACCGAAGGGAAAATCAACCGTTACCGCATAGCACTTCCTTCCTTAGACATTATTACGATTGGTGCCGGTGGTGGCAGTATCGGATGGATTAACGAAGGAGGATTATTGCAAATGGGTCCGCAAAGTGCAGGAGCTATGCCGGGTCCGGTATGTTATGAGCGTGGTGGAATAGTCCCTACCTGCACCGATGCAGATATAATTCTTGGTTATCTTAACCCCGATTTCTTTGCAGGAGGAAAATTAAAACTCAATAAAGCAAAGGCTGAAAAAGCTATTAAAGTTGAATTGGCTTCCAAACTTGGCTTGTCTGTTTTGGAAACCGCAGCAGGAATGTACCGCATCATCAATAGCAATATGGCACAGGGTGTTCGCGAAATTTCTGTTGAACGTGGTTATGATCCACGGGAATTTTTATTCATTGTGGCCGGAGGTGCCGGCTCAATCCACTCATCCGAGATATGCAAAGAATTGGAGATCCCAATGTTTCTTGTTCCAAATGTTTCATCCATTTTCTGCGCAGCAGGGATGTTGTTAGGCGATTTGAAACATGATTATATCCGCTCTTATTTTACTTCATTTAAAAACCTTGATCGTAAAAAATTCATTTCCTTTTTTAATGAAATGAAAGAAGATGGAATTCACGCACTGGTTGTTGAAGAAGGTGTGGACCGCGATCGGATTTCTTTTTCTCCAATTCTTGATATGCGTTATTTAGGACAATACCACGAAGTTCAAATGGAAGCAAGCTGGGATGATGTGATGAACTTTAAAATGGAAACTATATTTGAAGCATTCCATACGGAGCATAACCGGCAGTTTGGCTATTCACTGAAAGAAGAAGGAACTGAAATGGAGCTAATCAATTTGCGATTACGTGTAGTCGGAAAAACAGAACGTCCAAAATTCCTATCGGAAAATTTTAAATCCATATCCGCAGAATCCGCAATTAAAGAGCAAAGGGAAGTTTACATCCCGGAATTGAACAAGATGAAAAATGTTCCGGTGTATGATGGCGATAAACCAATTTTTGGATCAAAAATAAAAGGACCATGTGTAATTGAAAAAATTACCACTTCGGTTTTTGTGAGTGAAAATTATGATTGC
>JAVHPO010000358.1:0-9195 GCA_036170635.1 Prolixibacteraceae bacterium
TCTGTGCAAGGATTTGGCGAACCTGATCAATGCCTTCCTGGTCGGATAAGCCGCTTTCATCAATGCTTTTAACTCAGCTGATTTTGTGGAGAGAGGAGCAAAACTATTTGAAATGGAGTCAACAACCACCTTTAAGGAAGTGCTCTCAGCTTCAAATCCGGCGACGTAATTGGTCCAGGCCAGATCACGGGCGGCCCTGGCTTCCCTTAATGCTGCTTCTTCAAGCTGCGCCAAGGTATCCGTGTCCCCATATCCCTCGAGCATGATCCACTCTTTGAATTTCACAATGGCATCAAAATCCTGTTCCCATTGCAAACGTTCAGCACTCTTGTATCGCTCATGTGAACCTGAGGTTGAATGACCCAATGGCTGTGTCAGTTCGTCAATATGAAATATGACCGGTTGATGCTTGGATCGGCAAAGGGCAATTCCTTCCTCAAATGTCTGAACCATACAAGGATAGTCCCACCCCTTGCAGGAATATATTCTACAACCCAGATCCTCACCATCTGTTTCAAATCCCTTCAAAGCCTTGGATATGCTTCCCTTCGCTGTCTGCAAATCGACAGGCACACTGATTCCATAACCATTGTCCCAAATGGCCACGGCCAAAGGAACCTGAAGTACACAGGCAGCATTGATGGTTTCAAAAAACATCCCCTCAGAGGTACTGGATTCACCAATTGAGCCAAATGCAACTTCATCTCCGGTTATTTTGCCTGCCGTATGTGGTGCAAATTCGGGATGGTCTCTGACTAGCTTGGAGGCCTGAGCCAGTCCCAGGAGACGTGGAATTTGTCCGGCTGTCGGAGAAAGGTCTGCAGCGGAATTCTTCATCATTGCAAGCTCCTTCAGCCCTCCTGAAGCTGATCTGTTGGCAGTTGAATGATGGTTGTTGAAATTACGGCCTCCCGTCGACGGATTGTTGACAGTATTGGTATCCCCATAAAGCTGAGAGAAAAATTCAGTTGGGGTCATCATTCCAGCCGCCAGCATAAAAGTTTGGTCGCGATAGTACCCTGAACGCCAGTCCCCGTCTCGGTAGCTCTTCACATAGGCTATCTGTGCCAGCTCCTTTCCATCACCAAAAATTCCAAAGGGTGCCCTGCCAAGATGCACCTCTTTCCTTCCAATGACACTCAACTGCCGACTGAGAAAGACGGTATAATAATCTTTCAGGACACTTTCCTTCGCAAAAACTGACTGACTTACAGGTGCTTTTGAACCCATCCAATAATTTTAAACAATTGACAATAGACCCTTCGACTCCGCTCAGGGACCGGGACAATTGACAATTACGTATATGACTGTGTAATTAAACGAAAAATGTATATTTAAGTTATCTGAAATAGCGCACAAAAAAACCGGGAGGTGGATTACCTTCCGGCTCTTTTGTTGATTAAACTTATGTATCATCCTAAAATTATGATACTTGCATAAATTCTAATTGTCAATTATCCATTGTCAATTGTCAATTATTTTGTTTTCCCGTAGATTGGTCCATAAGTATCGCACGCCCGGTAGTCGGATCCCTCTTTGTCCATTCCGAAGGCGCTCCAGGAGGCAGGACGGAAAATTTTGCCCTCTTCCACATTGTGCATGCAAACCGGTATCCTAAGCATCGAAGCCAGCGAGATCAGGTCGGCACCGATGTGTCCGTAACTGATGGCGCCATGGTTGGCACCCCAGTTGGCCATCACGCTGTAAACATCCGCAAAGGCTCCTTTGCCATTTGTACGTGGGGCAAACCAGGTGGTTGGCCAGGTTGGATTGGTACGCTGATCCAGCGTATTGTGCACCTCGTCCGGAAGATCAATGGTCCAGCCTTCGGCCAGTTGCAAAACAGGTCCGATCCCTTTCACCAGGTTGATGCGGCTCATCGTTACAGGCATCTCGCCCTCCGTTTTGAAATGGGAAGAGTAACCGCCTCCGCGGAAATAGCCAAGGTCGGCAGGCGCCCAGTCTGTTGCATTCAGACAAGCTTGTGCCTCAGCCTCCGAGATCTCCCAGAATGGTTTCATCACGGATTGGCCGTTTGCTTTTTGCTTTCCGGTGGCGTCCAGGGTCGTTGATCCGGAATTGATCAGGTGGATGATTCCGCCTGCTGCTTTGCCTGTGAGTTTGCTGCCGGTAACCCGTTCAACAGATTCAGGACTCCAGTAAGTCCGGACATCCGAGAAGATTTGGGCTGTATTGGTAAGCAAATGTCCGAACAACATGGAGACTCCATTCAACGAATCGTTTTCTGTCGCGAAGACAAATGCCTGACGGATGCCGTTCCAGTCGAACGAGGAGTTCAAGATTGCTTCCATAAAATCTCCGTTGGGCAGATGGTCCGTCCAGGCTCTTTGTCCCTGAAAACCGCCCAAAATGGCATTGCGTCCAAGCGCCTCTTCACCGAAACCCAACTCTTTCAGTTTTGGGTTTCCAATCATCAGGTCGCGGGCGGAAAGGGTCATTTTGACCACCATCTCCCACTCCCAGTCTTTTCGCTCCCTGGTTGCCTGACTGGCAGGATCGTTGACATCCTTGCCCTCTTTGCAGTTCTTTTTCACCCAGGCCAGCGCTTTCTTGTATTCGGCAGGATCGTATATTCCGCGCTCAGCACGGCGCACCAGTTCCGACATATCAATCACCTCTGTGCGGATACCGAGATAGTCGAGCAAGAACTCCTGATCGACATACGATCCGGCAATGCCCATCGACATACCGCCCAGCGAGAGGTACGATTTATTTTTCATTTGCGCTACCGCGAGACCGGCTTTGACAAAACGTAAAATTTTCTCCTTAACATCTTCAGGAATGGAACCGTCTTTCTTATCCTGAACGTCATGTCCATAAATTCCGAATGCGGGCAATCCCTTTTGCGCATATCCTGCAAGCGCAGCTGCGAGGTAAACTGCACCGGGACGCTCGGTTCCGTTGAAGCCCCAAACTGCCTTGGGCAACAGGGGATCAGTATCCATTACTTCTGTTCCGTAACACCAGCAAGGGGAGACAGTCAGCGAGACACCAACACCCGAACGGGCAAATTTTTCGGCGCACATGGCAGCCTCAACCACTCCGCCAATGGTCGAATCGGCAATCACACATTCTACCTTCTCTCCATTAGGGAAACGAAGATTTTCGCTGATCAGCTGTGCGGCAGCCCTGGCCATGTTCATGGTTTGGTTTTCGAGTGATTCCCGCACTCCCTGCAACCGTCCATCTATAACGGGCCTGATCCCCACTTTGGGTAGTTCTCCAATTAATCTGTTAGTAGCCATTTTTGATATGAATTTTACGTATTTCTATATGCTGTTTTGTTTGTACTCACCTATATTCCAGATTCAACCTCCCTTTGTCTCTCCTTTGTGCTTTCCTTTGAACCCTTTGTGGTAAAATTTATTATGGAAAGCCGTAAAATTAGCAACTTTAGATAAACCCTGCACCGACTACCTTCAAAAAGTAGTCCCAAAATTCGTTTTTCTCTCTTTTTTGCCTTAACTTACTAATAGCAAGTTAAGCTCAAAAAGTATGGAAAACAAACAATTTTTCCCTCCCGAAATTGCCAGGAGCAGTTCCGAAAGTTATTTCTCAGAAAATCACTCATCCGGAAGAGCTATTTACATCACGGTTATTTTGTTCCTTATGGCGACTATTTCGTTGCTGCCTTTTGTAAAAGTTCAGGTTACGACCCAAAGTGAGGGTGTGGTACGATCCGGGTACGAAGACAATCCTGTTGTACCGGTCATATCAGGTCAGGTGATATCGTGCCGGATCATAGAAAACCTCACTGTCAGCAAAGGTGATACCCTGCTGCTTGTAGCCTCTGATAGGATCGACCACGAGTTCATACTACTATCTTTCAGACTGAAGGAGGACAGTTTGCAACTGTCTGATCTGAATAAATTAACACTCGCCAAAAACAGTGATCTTCAAACAGCGCTTTACAGGCAGGAGTACCGCTCCTTTTCTGACAGGCTCGCAGAACAGAAGACGCAGCTGAATCAGGCAGAAAGGGAATACCTGATGTCACAAACACTCTACAAAAAAGGCATCACGCCCAAGCACGAATTTGAGACAGTAATGAATCGGTATCAGTTCGAAAAAAACAGGTTCCAAACGATTCAGGCACAGCAATTCACCGTCTGGCAGGAAAAACTAAAGGAGATAACCCTTGAGATGGCTGATTGGAAAACAAAAATAGAACAGCTGAAAAAGGAAAGAATTCAGTATTGTCTGATCGCTCCCATTGCCGGAACCATCACCGGCTATTCAGGGATTCGGGAAGGTGATTTTGTGGTGCCCAATCAGCCAATCGCCAGGATTGCACCAGACGACAATCTGTTGGTAGAGTGCTATGTCCCAACTTCGGATATTGGATTAATTGATCGTGGAATGGCTGTATCCTATCAGTTTCATGCCTTCAATTACAATTTATGGGGAGTTGCCACCGGATGGGTCAATGAAATCTCAGGCAATGTCGTCAGCGTCAACAACCGGCCCTTTTTCAGGGTCAGATGCCAACTCGACCAAAGCTTTCTGAAACTCAAAAACGGGACCATTGGCAATTTGAAAAAAGGAATGACCCTCACCGGACGGTTCAAAGTAGCAGACAGAACCCTGTTTCAGTTATTGTACGACAAGGCAGATAATTGGCTTAATCCAAAACTCAAAAACATATGAGAACCAAGATAAAACAACGCGATATCACCGATTGCGGCGCGGCCTGTCTGGCCTCCGTCGCGGCGCATTACCAATTGGGCATTCCGGTTTCAAAAATACGCCAGATGGCCGGAACTGATCAAAAAGGGACCAATGCCTGGGGATTGATCAAGGCGGCTGAAAAACTCGGATTTTCGGCAAAAGGGGTAAAGGGTGGCATAGATGCGCTTCCCGAAATCCCATGTCCGGCAATCGCGCATGTGCTTATCAAAAAGACCCTGCTCCATTTTGTGGTGATCTACAAACTTTCAAAAACACGGGTCGAATACATGGATCCAGCCGATGGGGAAATGCACAAGGCAACAATTCCGGAATTTGCCGAAATTTGGACAGGTGTTTTAATCCTCATGGCCCCGGGTACCGATTTTCGACCTAAGAATGAGAAGATTTCGATCTTTAGCCGGTTCCTTTTTCTGTTGCAACCACACAAAAATATTCTGCTTCAGGCACTTTTGGGAGCCGTCGTTTATACCATTCTCGGATTGTCAACCTCCATCTATTTGCAAAAGATAACCGATTTCGTTTTGGTCGACCACAACACTAATTTGTTGAATCTCCTCAGTATAACGATGTTGTTTCTGGTTCTATTTCAGCTATTTATTGGTTACTATAAAAACATCTTCGTACTTCAAACCGGACAGAAAATTGATGCCCGTTTGATCCTTGGTTATTACAAACACCTGCTTAAACTACCGCAAAATTTCTTCGATTCCATGCGGGTTGGTGAAATTGTCTCAAGGATCAACGATGCCGTCAAAATTCGTGCGTTCATAAATGACATCGCTATCTCTCTGCTGGTAAGCCTATTCATTGTGATTTTCTCGTTTGGGCTGATGTTTCTCTACAGTTGGAAACTCGCCCTGGTGGTCTCCATCGTTCTTCCTTTGTATGGCTTGATCTATTGGATCACCAACAAACTGAACAAGAAGAGAGAAAGAAAACTGATGGAGGACACTGCCGATCTGGAAAGCCAACTGGTAGAGTCGCTCAATTCTGTACGAACCATCAAAGAGTTTGGACTAGAGTCCTATTCAAACCTGAAGACAGAGATCCGTTTCGTCAACTTGCTTAGGTCAATCTACCGTTCTACTACCAACAGCCTCTTTTCCTCTACCGGAACCGAATTAATCAGCAGGATTTCCACCATTGTTCTCCTTTGGGTTGGCTCCTATTATGTAATGGATCAATCGATAACTCCGGGCGAATTACTCTCTTTCTATGCCATAGCCGGCTATTTTACCGGACCGGCATCCAACCTGATCGGCATGAACAAATCGATCCAGAATGCGTTGATTGCAGCTGACCGCTTGTTTGAGATTATGGATCTGGATCAGGAAGTAGATGAAAACAAGTTTGACATCACACGAGGAAGAACTGGAGACATCGAATTCCGTCAGGTGAATTTCAGTTACGGAACCCGCACCGAGGTCTTCGATCATTTCTCCTTTTGCATCAAAAAAGGGGAGATCACAGCAGTCGTTGGGGAGAGTGGTTCAGGGAAAACCACCTTGGTGGCCTTGATCCAGAAGCTATACCCCTTAGCAGGAGGAGGCATCCACATTGGGGAGTGCAACCTCGACCACGTCTCGACAGAGAGTTTGCGCAAAATGGTCGGAGTCGTTCCCCAACGACTGGATCTTTTTACCGGAACCATCCTGGAGAACATTGCTGTCGGGGAGTTCAATCCAGATATTTCGAGAGTCATGGATATCTGTCGGGAGCTAGGCATGAAAGCTTTGGTAGAAAATCTTCCGGCCGGACTGAACAGTTGGATCGGGGAGAACGGAACATCCTTGTCTGGAGGGGAAAAACAAAGAGTGGCCATCGCCCGGGCACTTTACAGAGATCCTGAGATCCTGCTGTTTGATGAAGCGACCTCATCGCTCGACAACGAGTCGGAGCATTTTGTACAGGAGACGATCCAACGGCTGAAGGCACGGGGAAAAACAATTCTCGTTATTGCCCATCGGTTGAGTACTGTTATCCAGGCTGACCATATTGCTGTTCTGGAGAAGGGACTGGTAGTGGAAGAGGGAACCCATCTCAGCTTGTGGCAGCGCAAAGGGAGGTACTTCAATATGTGGCAAAAGCAATTGCCATTTTACAGTGAAGAGGGGTGGAGTCAACAGTTCGGGAACATTGCACTTTATTGCCATGAAGCTGGTTGATCATTTTGAGCGGATCAAGAAAATGAACAGGATGATCCACTCCGGACAAACCGGTACTCCTGCCGAATTTGCCGAAGTCCTGGGAATCAGCCAGAGCCACCTGTTCCGGTTACTCCATATCCTCGAACAGTATGGCATGGATATCAGATATAGTCGCTCCCTGAAAACTTATTTCTACGGCAACGACAACGAGCTAACCATTCACTATTCATTAAAATTGATCGCAAATAGCAAGGCCAAAGAGATTATGGGTGGGAGGCACGTGTTAAAAAAATACTACACAGAGTTGCACAGAGAAGCACAGAGTTTCACAGAGAATAACTATAACCCATGCTGATTAATCAAATCACTCAAAAAATCATCGGATGCGCAATAGAGGTACATAAAACTTTAGGACCCGGTCTGTTAGAATCTGTTTATGAGGAATGCTTAGCCTACGAGTTATTCTCACAAGGATTGCTGGTTGAAAGACAAGTTCCGCTGCCAGTAATATATAAAAACATTGAACTGGAGTGTGGTTACAGAATTGATATTCTAGTTGAAAATTCTGTCATCATTGAATTAAAATCTATTGAGGAGCTTATGCCAGTGCATGAAGCACAAATATTGACCTACATGAAACTAACCAATAAAGAAGTGGGACTACTAATCAATTTTAATGTCACCTTACTCAAGAATGGTATCGTGCGATACCGTATATAATTTTTGTCTCCGTGCAACTCTGTGCTTCTCTGTGAAACTCTGTGCAATAAATCATTAGCTACATCTCTCGAATCATCTTACTGATAATCTCACGAAATTTTTCTATGTCTGACTGCGGAAGCACATTCAACAGCCTCGCTTCGCATTCCTGCCGGTTCTTGTCGATCTCCGCCCGGATCTTCTTGCCTTCATCCGTCAGGCATAGCGTGATGGCCCTTCGGTCAGTTTTGTCGATGTTCCTGTCGAGGTAACCATCCACCACCAGCTTCTCGATCACCCTGCTGATGCGGGAAGGTGACAAGCCCATGTTCTTTGCCAGCTCTGGACTACTAATCCCGGTGCATTGATCCAGGGAACTAAAGAAAAGCAATTCCGACTGAGAGAGCTTTAAATGCTCCATCAATTTGTTGTCAATCGCCGCGCATCTCTTCTTCATCTCATATACCAAACCCAGAATTTCAGTTCCCTTCTCCATGATCAAAAATATTTTGATGCAAAACTACAAATAAGTCAACTATTTACAAAAGCATTTTATGCTATTAGCAAATATTTTTACTAAAAAGTTTTTTTATCTGAAAATTTAATTTACTTTTGCATGCAAATAATTGCTAATAGCAAATTAATAATATTTAAAAATATAGAATTATGGCACTTGAACATTTAACCCTTGATACTTTCAAAGAGAAAGTATTCAATTTTGAAGCTAACAAAGATTGGAAATTTGAAGGATCTGCCCCTGCTATTGTTGATTTTTACGCGGATTGGTGTTCTCCCTGCAAGATGATCGCCCCAATTCTGGAAGAGCTACAGGCTTCCTATGGTTCCAAATTGAATATCTACAAGGTGAATACGGAAGAGGAGCGCGAACTGGCCGGCATGTTTGGCGTCCAGAGCATTCCTTCACTACTTTTTATTCCGATGGACGGGCAACCACAAATGGCGCAGGGTGCGCTCCCAAAGGCCACTTTCATTAGCGCAATCGAAGATGTGCTGAAGGTAACAGCCAACTAAGCTGAAACAATTTCAGATCCGCTTCGTATCAAAAAATGATTTATATGATTCTCAGTAGTCACTTGAAATACCCATGAGTGAATATACACACCAACCGAAAATGATTATGTGGGTATTCCATCTGGCCATTAAAAAACAAATTATTGACAGATGAAAAAATTATTGCTTCTTTTTTCTATTTTGATCGTATGTTTTAGTCAATCCTATAGCCAAAAAGTGGTTAGCGGCGTAAGTGAAACCAAATACATCAGCATTACCAGGGATGCGCCAACACCTAAAACTCCCTATCTGGAAATTGTTGCTAATTCTTTGATTTTCAGGGATAACGACAACAATCATAAAATTGATGCCACCGAAAATGATACCATCCGTTTCGAACTAAAAAATACCGGTCTTGGCACAGGACGTGACCTTACGGTGATGGTCTCAGAAACCAATCAGGTGGAAGGGCTCAATTTTCCCAAAGAAATTATATTGGGCAAACTCGATGCGGAGAAATCAATTCAGGTAGAAATACCAATAACCGCGTTGATGGGTCTGCCATCCTCAAAGGCCAGTTTCTCCTTAAAAGTCAATGAAGCCAGCGGTTTCGGAACTGATCCGGTTG
>JAVHPO010000359.1:0-1779 GCA_036170635.1 Prolixibacteraceae bacterium
CCGCAGGTGACCGGTCGGGTGGGATCCAGTTTTTTGACAATGCCCGCCAACTCCTTTCCAAGACGGATACCCGTCGAATCGAATTGTTCCCGGATTTCGTTTCCGATGCTCCACATGAATACGGAAGGATGGTTTCTGTCGCGTAAAATCATGGCTGTCAGATCGGTGGCATGCCACCGAGACCAATCGGTATGGTAATCGAACTCCATCTTTTTGATTGCCCAACAGTCAAACGCCTCTTCCATTACGATAAAACCCATGCGGTCGCAAAGATCCAGCATCTCGGGCGCCGGTGGATTGTGTGCCAGGCGTATCGCATTGCATCCCATCTCTTTCAGGAGTTTCAACTGCCGCTCCATGGCGCAACTATTCACGGCTGCCCCCAGGGCTCCTGCATCGTGGTGCATATTTACTCCCAGTATTTTAAGCGGTTTCCCGTTCAGGAAGAATCCTTTTGCCGGATCAAACCTGAACTGCCTGATGCCAAACGGGGTTTCGTACTGATCAATTAGCCCACCGTTTTCATAAATTTTAGTGATGGCTGAATATTGTTCGGGATGATTGATACTCCAGAGTTGAGGATTTTGGAGATTCAGTTGACAGTCGATGGAGGAAAGCGTATCAACCTGAAGATCTGTCTTTTCCCCAGTGGCTACGGCTCTGCCTTTGGAATCGAAGATAGATGTTTGCAGTTGAACTGTCTGCTTTTGACCGGAAAGATTCTTGATTTTGCAGGTGATGTTTATGGTAGCCTTTTCCGGAGAGACAACATTGGTAGTAACAAAAGTTCCCCAATGATCGATGTGGATATTAGAGGTTCCGACCAGCCATACATTGCGGTAGATGCCCGAACCGGTGTACCAGCGTGAATTGGGCTGTAGGCTGTTGTCCACTCTTACTGCCAGCAGATTGGGACTGTTTCCGGAATTGAGATATTTTGTCAGATCGTAGCGAAAAGAGCTGTATCCATAGGCTCTTTTACCAAGATAATGGCCATTGATCCATACTTCGCTGTTGCGGTAGACTCCGTCGAAATCGATGTATACTTGCTTGCCCTCCAACTCTTTCCCAAGCGAAAAACTTTTCCGGTACCAGCCAATCCCTGCCGGCAGTGCCCCGCCGTTTATTTTGGTTGGATGCTCTTCGCTGAAATTACCTTCGATGCTCCAGTCGTGCGGCAGATTAAGCATCCGCCAAGCCGTATCATCAAAGTCCGGTCGACTGGCCTGTTGATTATCGCCCAAAAAGAATTTCCACTCTTCCGTGAAATCGATGCGGTAACGGACTTTTTCTGCTCCCGAAGCTGAATTCAGAAATAGAAAAATCAGGAATATAAGTGTGAATTGTGTCTTCAAGGTGCGGTTGTTTTATCTGTCGGCTAAATGATAATTTTTACAAAAAAACAAAAAATATTGATAACGTTTACATTTTTTTATGATGTTCATTCATTGGGGATTTAATATTTCTAAAACTGCCATTTTTGCAAACGTTTTTTTGTAAAAGTTATTCTGATATGCTACATTTGTTTTCTGAAAAATCCACTTTGCGATAGATTTTCTATTAAGCTTTATGCCATCACGGGCAATGTCATTAAGTTATTACAAAATTCTACCAGGTACAACAGGTTGCTTCACTTCGTTCGCAATGACGGATCATTTTTTTAGAGGTGAGGGTGGAGAGAAGGAGGCGGGCGGCGATTCTGCTAGTACCGAAAACAGATGTCCCGCCTCCTTCTCTCCACCCTCACACAATCAACAGCATACCGTCATTGCGAGGAGG
>JAVHPO010000360.1:0-9146 GCA_036170635.1 Prolixibacteraceae bacterium
CTCAGGTTTCTTTGCCTGTTTAACCTCTCTGGGGGCTATGAGCGGAGCATCACCCGGAGTGAAATAAAGATCATCTGAATAACCACCGGTGGTTACCTTTGAACCTGTTGTACAGGCGGTAGCCAAAAAAGCAGCGGCGATTAATAGTTTCACATTTGGTTTCATGTTTTGTTCCTCCTTTACTTTAGAATTCCTTCAATTTTCCTTACTTTTGCACGGAAAATATAGATAGATACAAGCAAATATCATACCAAAGTATTAAAATGGCAAAAGAACTTACATCCAAAGAGGAAAATTATTCGCAGTGGTACAATGACCTGGTTAGCAAGGCCGATCTTGCCGAAAATTCAGCGGTTCGCGGTTGTATGGTGATAAAACCATACGGTTATGCGATTTGGGAAAAGATGCAGGCGGCATTGGACCAGATGTTTAAAGATACAGGTCACGAAAATGCCTATTTCCCTTTGTTTATCCCAAAATCATTCTTTTCAAAAGAGGCCAGCCACGTTGAAGGATTTGCCAAAGAGTGTGCAGTTGTAACCCATTATCGCCTTAAAAATGACCCCAATGGAAAGGGAATTATTGTTGATCCTGACGCAAAACTGGAGGAGGAGCTGATCATCAGGCCAACTTCCGAGACAATTATATGGAGTACCTATAAAAATTGGGTGCAATCCTACCGTGATCTTCCCCTTCTGATCAACCAATGGGCCAATGTTGTCCGTTGGGAGATGCGTACCCGCATGTTCCTGCGTACAGCCGAGTTCCTGTGGCAAGAGGGTCATACAGCCCATGAATCCAAAGAGGAGGCACTGGAGGAGACAGAACGTATGATCAACGTATACGCTGATTTTGCCGAGAATTTCATGGCCGTTCCTGTTATAAAAGGTGCAAAATCAGAACACGAAAGATTTGCCGGAGCGCTTGAGACTTACAGCATTGAGGCACTGATGCAGGATGGAAAAGCGTTGCAGTCGGGTACTTCTCACTTCCTGGGTCAGAATTTTGCCAAGGCTTTTGATGTGCAGTTTACTTCGAGGGAGGGTAAGCTCGAGTACGTGTGGGCCACCTCATGGGGCGCTTCTACCCGTTTGATCGGGGCGCTGATCATGGCTCATTCCGACAACAACGGATTGGTTCTTCCGCCCAAACTTGCCCCCATTCAGGTGGTAATTGTTCCTATTTACAAGAATTTTGACCAATTGGCACAAATTTCAGAAAAGGTTAAGGTGTTGGTCGAAAAGCTCAAACGCAAGGGAGTTCGTGTAAAATACGATGACCGCGATTCACAGCGTCCGGGATGGAAATTCGCGGAATACGAAATGAAAGGCGTACCGGTCCGTCTGGCCATTGGTCCCCGCGACCTTGAAAATGGCAGCGTGGAAGTTGCCCGCCGCGACACATTGGAGAAAAAGGTTGAAAAGTTGGAAGGCATTGAGGATCTGATTGAAAATCTGCTGGTTGAAATTCAGGGAAATATCTACAATAAAGCCTTGAAATTCAGGGAAGAAAATACGACAAAAGTGGATACCTACGAAGAGTTTAAGGAGCGGCTTAACAGTAAACCCGGATTTATTCTGGCACACTGGGACGGAACTTCAGAAACGGAAGCCATCATCAAGGAAGAGACAAAAGCTACCATCCGGTGCATTCCATTCGACAGCGTCGAAGAGGAAGGCAAATGTATCTTAACAGGAAAGCCTTCCAAACGAAGAGTCCTTTTCGCGCTCTCCTATTAAACTGCTGATTTCTTTGAACCAGAATGAAAAATTCTATTTTTCTCTTCCTGTTCATTTGTCACTTATTTCATTTTCAATTGTCCATTTTCAATTTTCAATTTCTTTAAAGGCCGGTATCGGCAAACAATAAAATGAGAAAGAAGGTAGTCGACCGTTTTCTTAAATATGTTGGATACAATACCCAATCTGACAATGGGAGCACCTCTTGTCCCAGCACAGAGGGACAGTTGGTGTTTGGAAAGATGCTGGCCGAAGAATTGGTACGGATTGGCATGTCGGATGTAGAAGTCGACTGGAATGGATATGTGATGGCCACTCTTCCGGCTAATTCCGACCTTGTTGTACCGGTAGTTGGCTTCATTGCACACATGGATACCAGTCCGGATTGTTCGGGCCGGAATGTAAATCCCAGAATGATTGATTGTTTCGATGGCAATGACATCCTGCTAAATGCCGGGAAAAATGTAGTCCTTTCTACCAAACGCTTTCCCGAAATTCTCAAATACAAAGGTGAGCAACTCATTGTGACTGACGGTACCACCTTGCTTGGCGCCGACGATAAAGCCGGAGTTGCAGAAATTGTTACTGCCATGGAGTATCTGCTGGCTCATCCTGAAATTAAACATGGAAAAATTCGGATTGCCTTCACTCCTGACGAGGAGATTGGCAGGGGTGCCAACCATTTTTATGTACCGAATTTCGGGGCAGAATTTGCCTATACCATGGATGGAGGCGAGCATGGTGAACTGCAATATGAAAATTTTAATGCCGCTTCAGCCCATTTGATTTTCCACGGAGTCAACGTTCATCCTGGTTCTGCCAAGGATAAAATGAGAAATTCCTTGTTGCTGGCCAACAGGTTCATAGCCAATCTCCCCTCCAATGAAGTGCCCGAACACACTGAGAAATACCAGGGTTTTTACCATTTGGTGAAATTTGAGGGGCAGGTCGACAGAACGGAACTGGAATTTATTATCCGCGATTTTGACAAAGAAAATTTTGAGCTGAGGAAATCAAGTCTGGGGAAAATGGTGAAGGATATGAACCTGGATCATAATGAGACCGTTGCCGAAATCTCGATCAAAGATCAGTATTACAACATGAAAGAGATGATCGATCCTCAGTATTACATTGTCGAACTGGCGAGAGAGGCAATGCTGTTATGCAACATTGAGCCCATTGTAGTGCCGGTCCGTGGAGGAACAGATGGCTCCCGACTCTCCTACATGGGTCTGCCCTGTCCCAATATTTTCGGAGGCGGTCACAATTTTCACGGTGAATATGAATACATACCCACCAAATCGATGGAGAGTGCCTGCAAAGTGATCATTGCCATCATTTCCAAAGTTGCCGGACAGTAAAAAGTTACCCATTAACTCCCTTCAGAATGGTTGAACGATTATTAAAGTACATTGAATCCAACCGGCTTTTCTCCCCAAATGATACTCTTTTGGTGGGAGTAAGTGGTGGTATCGATTCTGTGGTGCTTATTGATTTGCTCTACCGTGCCGGATTGGCTTTCGCGGTAGCTCACTGCAATTTCCAACTGAGGGGAGCGGAGTCGGACCAGGATGAACGTTTTGTAAGAGAGTTAAGCGAGAGCTATGGCAAACTCTGCTTTTGCAAAACCTTTGATACAAAGGAATATGCCAACGAAAATGGCATTTCCATTGAAATGGGTGCGAGGGATCTTCGGTATGACTGGTTCGAAGAGGTTCGCTTCACGCATCACTTCGACTGGATTATAGTTGCACATCATCGGGATGATCAGATAGAGACCTTTTTCCTGAACCTTGCCAGGGGAACCGGAATTTCGGGCTTAACCGGGATGAAAGTTGTTAATGGAAAGGTAGTCAGGCCATTGCTGTTTGGATCACGAAAGGAGATCGAAAACTATGCAGCGGCGCATAAACTGCATTTCAGGGAGGATAGCTCCAATGCCCTGACCGATTTCCAGCGCAATAAAATCCGCAAACTGGTTTTGCCCCTTATGGAGGAGTTAAACCCCTCCTTCAGGGAGAGTATGGAGGAGACGATAAATCACTTGAGAGAGACCTCATCAATCTATATCCAGGCAATTGAAAGGGCCAGAGAGCTGGTAGTCAGAAGGAGGCAGAATGGTGAAACTGAAATTGTTCTGGCCGAATTGAAGCTATTAAATCCACCTTCTACCTACCTTTTCGAATTGCTCAGGCCTTTCCATTTTAACGGAGAGGTGGTGGAGGAGATTATTAATGCGCTGGACGGACAGGCAGGGAAGCAGTTTTTTTCACCTTCACACCGCGCTGTGCTTAACCGGGATGTGATTGTTATCTGTAAATTAGGTGATGAGGCGCAAGCCAGATACTATCTCGATGAGAACTTGACGCGACTAGAATTTCCTGTTAAGCTTTCGATTTCCACGCAAAAGCGAACCGGTTCTTTTCAATGGAATACTTCACCAAAGATCGCTACCCTTGACAAGGATTTGCTACAGTTTCCTCTTATTCTGCGCAAATGGCAGAAGGGCGACTATTTCCAACCATTGGGCATGCAGGGAATGAAAAAATTGAGCGATTTTTTCGTGGACGAAAAATTCAGTCTGCCCGAAAAAGAGGAGTGTTGGATCCTTGCCAATGGGGAGGAAATTGTCTGGATAGTAGGAGCGAGAGTTGATAACCGGTACAAAATCAGACCTTATACCAAGAATATTCTTATCGTAAAACTCGACTGATTACTCCTTCGGATTTACCTTTTTAAAGGAGGCGATCAAATCACCTATCAGCCAACCCAATAGCATTCCATAAAGTGTACTTGCATACCAGTGCGAAGTAATCGGGCAGGTACCTGTGCTGCAACCAATAATTCTCCAGTAAAGAAATCCGCTTAAACCACCCAAAAGAAAGAAAATTACGCTGATTCGTCTTTTGTTTATCCAGTTGAACATCTGTTTTTTTTGCAAAGAAACTCAAATATTCAAGGAATCACCAGGGCAGTCCTAAGTTCCGATGCAAGATTTTCACCTTTTAGTAACCTGACAATTTCCAGTGAAAAGGAGAGGGCAGTACCAACTCCTCGACCTGTAACAATATTTTCATCCACCGCGAAAGGAGCGTTTAAAACAGTCGCACCTGTCAGATAGGTTTCAAAACCGGGATAACAGACGGCTTTTCTGTTTTGGAGGAAGCCAAGTGAACCCAGGACCATGGGCGCCGCGCAGATGGCAGCAATGAACTTTTTTTCTTCATAGAATCTTTTCAGTTTGCCTGCGAGTCCAGTGTGATTCAGAAGGTTTGTGGTTCCAGGCATGCCACCGGGCAGGATGATCATGGTCGCCATATTGTAGTCGGCCTCATCATAGAGCTGGTCTGCCTCAATGGTGATGTTGTGCGCTCCTGTTACTTTTAAAGAGTCTGTCATTGAAACAGTAGTGACACTAAGGTTCGCCCGCCTCAGAACATCGATAATGGTTACAGCTTCTGTCTCTTCAAAACCTGTAGCCAGATGGATCAGAATGGATGTTTTCATAACGCAAATATAAAAAAAACCTCCCCGTTCGGGGAGGTTTTTTTTATATTTAAATATCTTTTAGTTTGCTCCGGTGAGGCGGGCGATGAATTTGTCGACCAGTCTGCCTTCGTTGGAATCACCGTATTTGTCTTTGATGGTCTTGTATCTGGTAAGAGCCAACTCTTTGTTGCCCATTTGCTCATGCATCCTACCCTCTTTCAAAAGATAGATGGGAGTCGTAAAATTATTGGCTTTTACCGCCGCTGCTTCCGCGTAGTATTTAACAGCTTTTTCCTTATTTCCGAGTTCAGCGTAGGCATCTCCGATTGCTCCAGTAGCGACTGGTTTCAACAGTAGGTCGTCTGTTTTAAAATTTTCCAGATAACTGATGGCCTCTTTGTATTTGCCGATATGGAGGTAAGAGATACCGGCATAGTATTTTGCGAGATTGCCTGCAGGTGTACGGCCATAATTGTCGATGATATCAAGAAAGCCCGGGTAGTTGCCATCACCATTTAAAGCAAGATTGAAAGAGTCTTTCTCGAAATACTGTTCCGCAGTAAAGATTTGCTCTTTGGCTTTGGTTTCGTGCGGAATGGTATAAAAACGATGTGTTGCAAGCAACAACAAGGCTACCACGACAGCCCCACCAAAAATAATAGAGATTATTTTAGCATTTTTCTCAAAAAAATATTCGGCGGTTGTCAATGCGTGTTCAACTTCCTTCAGATTTTCATTGGCCTGCGCCTTCGTCTCTTTGCTCATAACTTGGTTCTCTTAAAATGGATGCTTTTTTGTATGCGTGTGCAAAAATAATCGTTTTTAACAAACGAGAGCAACAATTTGAAAAATATAAGGTGTGAATTTGTGGTTTTAAGCAGATTTCGAAGAGATCAACTTTTTTTGTTCGTAACTAGGTATTGGGTTCGCCGGAAAGCTTACCTAAAAAGTTTAGATTTGTAATTCAAAAATCTGCAGCCATGTTTATCAGGGAGCTTTCAGTAATGAACTATAAAAATGTTGGAGAAGCAACCCTGACATTCTCCAGAAAAGTGAACTGTTTCATCGGGAACAACGGTGTTGGCAAGACCAACCTGCTCGATGCCATCTATTATTTGTCGTTCTGCAAAAGCTATTTCAACAATCCTGATGCCCAAAATATCCGACATTCGGAAGACTTTTTTGCCCTCCAGGGAAAATATGAGCTCAACAACGCGAAAGAGGAGATTCATTGTGGCTGCAAAAACGGACAAAAGAAGAAGATTCGCCGCAACAAAAAGGAATACGAACGTTTTTCGGATCATATCGGATTATTGCCATTGGTGATGATTTCTCCGGCCGATTCGGTGCTGATTCAGGGTGGAAGTGAGGAGCGTAGACGGTTCATGGACAGTGTGATTTCCCAATACGACAGGATCTATCTGGATTGGCTGGTCAAATACAACCGTGTGCTTCAGCAAAGGAACATACTCCTCAAAAATTATGCCGGACAGTCTGCCATTGATCCGGATGTCTTCTCCATTTGGGATGAACAGCTCTTACTTTTGGGAAAGAAGATCCATACCAAAAGGGGGCAGTTTTTGGAAGAATTACTTCCTGTCTTTCAAAAGTATTACACCCTGATATCGGGTGGAAATGAGACCGTTTCGTTGGAATATGGCTCCCAGCTCAATGATCAGCAGTTTGAAGTGTTGTTGAAAGACTCTTTTGCCAAAGACAGGATTGTTCAGTTTACGACAGCCGGTATTCACAAAGATGACCTCGAACTGAAGCTGGATGGCTATCCCATCAAACGACTGGGTTCACAGGGCCAAAACAAGACCTATCTCATCGCCCTCAAATTTGCGCAGTTCGATTTTATCCGTTCGCTCAACAACATCAAGCCCATCCTGCTGCTGGACGATATCTTCGACAAGCTCGACAGCGGAAGGGTAGAGGAGATCGTAAAATTGGTTGCAGATGATCATTTCGGTCAGATCTTCATCACAGATACCAATAGAGAGCATCTTGCCGGAATCCTTAGGGAAGCCGGAGGTGATGATTTCAGAATCTTCGTGGTAGACAAGGGAACAATCAGCTTAATCATTGAAAAGGGATGAGAAGAAGTGAAATACATTCGCTGGGAAGTGCCATCAAGAGCTTTCTGAAAGAGTCGAAGTTTGACCGGAAGCTTGCCGAGGTTGATGCCGTCAGCTCCTGGGAGTTTATTATCGGCAAGCCCATAGCCCGTGCTACAACCTCCATCTACATCAAAAATGAGACATTGTACGTGAACCTCAGCTCCTCCATCGTGCGCAACGAACTGTTCATGATGCGCAACGACATTATCAGTGCAGTGAACGATCATGCCGGGAGGGTGATTGTGAAGGAGATTGTGCTCAAATAACTTGGAAACGGTTTGAATGGTTTGAAAAGTTTGAATTGTTTGAAGGGTTACGGTCCCTGAGCGGAGCCGAAGGGGGATTGAGAGTGTTTATTACCACCGCGACACGTCAAACGGTGCATACAAAACACATTCAATTATCACATTGCCCTGTCTAATAGTAAATTTTTTAATAATCCTGAAAGGATTGAATGTGAATAGCCACCGGTGAAACCGGTGGAAAAGGTATTGAAATTTAACCGCAACCACAACCTGGTTGAATTTCAAAGCAGGTATTTCTCATCAAATGCTATTCCATGTTCATTCAATAAGTCAATCAGCTCTTCTTTGAATGTTTTCTTCGTATGATGTTGCTCTTGATTTTTGATGTATTCTATTAATCTATCCTTATCCTGAAAAGAGCAGGAAAAACCGCCATATCCACTTTGCCATCCAGTGAATTTCGGGAATAATTGATTCGTTTTGATATATTCAGAACTTGCTAATTTTATGTCTTTTATTAGTGTAGCGGGTGCGATGGTTGGATGAACATGGGTGAGAATATGGATGTGATCCGATACTCCACCGATTCTGTATAAATGGCAATTTTTGTTGTTCAATAATCCCCAGATATATTTGTACAAATCAGTTCTGTGGTTAGCATGAAGGGTATTGTCCCTATCTTTTGTGCTATAAACGAAATGGTATATTAACTGGGTATATGTGCTCATGTTATTGATTGAAATTCAACCACTTTGTGGTTGATGTGGAGTGCATTGATTCCTATTCCACCGGTTTCACCGGTGGCTATTCATATTCAACCACTGCGTGGTTTAAAATAGGTTGAAAATAAATTTTTCAATTGAATCCCAATTACTGAAGAAGTAATAGGAGACAAAAAAGCCTATTAGTATTTTAAGCAATTTAATTCTTATGGATTTATTCTTTTTCAATTTTCTAGAAGTCAAGTAAAATATGTTTCAGGATTCACTATTGACTTTTCAATTTAAGTTCCGACACATGTGATGTGAGGTTTGATCATGATTGATTAGAAGAGGTTTGCAATGAAATTTTTAATATTATCCCAGTTTTCAAAAACAAATTTGTTCATTAAGTAAATGACTATTAAAACTATAAATACCTTGATTATTAAATCTCTAAGGTTAATTCTATTGGTCTTTTTCATGGTCTGAGTATATGTGCTTGATAATGAATGCTATATAGCAAAAAAAGTGGCATATTTGTTTGTTACAATATATGCCACTTTTTTAAGTTATTTTGTTGCGTACATAATGTGATAATCGAGAATGGCATCAGCTATTCCATAAACAGATCCAAAATTTCCATGCAGCATTTCCCCAATGAACCAACCCAAGTCCATTGCAAATGAACCTCCATTAATTTCAAGAGATTCTTTTTGATTTAACTCTTTCATCCTGATAATTTTAAATTAAAATGCACCAAAAAATCCTTTTTTGAAATCATCCCAGTTGCCAATAACGTGGGCAAATGTTGCAACGGTACAGCCAATAATAATACCAGCAATGATATCATCA
>JAVHPO010000361.1:0-1769 GCA_036170635.1 Prolixibacteraceae bacterium
TACTGGAAAATATTTTCTATTTTTGCTCGTAAAGCGACTTTTAATGGAAAATATTTTACCCATTCACCTGCAGGAGGTCATTTTTTCTTCCAGTGATTCCGGAATAAGCAAGCAAATTTCCAGACTTGAAAAAGCTGGAAAGCTTAGAAAGATTGCATCCCGCATCTATTCACCCAACTTTTCTGATATACCGGAAACCATTGTCAGAAGAAATCTTTTTGTCATTTTGGGAAAGTTGTACCCCGGGTCGATCCTTAGTCACCGCTCTGCACTGGAGTTTCAGCCTACTTCTGACGGGCATATTTTTCTTACCAACAGCTATACAAAAAGAATCAGCCTGCCGGGGATAACCATTCGATTATTGCAAGGGCCTGCTCCGATTGAGGGGGATAACATTTTTTCTGGCAAACTGTATTGTTCTCAACAAGAAAGGGCATTCCTGGAAAACTTACAGGAAAGCCGACAACCGGGTCCTGAATCAAAAACGTTGACTTTGCCCGAAATTGAAGAAAGATTAGAGAAGGTGATACTTACCAAAGGGGAAGCCGGGCTGAACGAATTGAGGGACAAAGCAAAAGCTATATCAGTAAGACTGGACATGGTGAAAGAGTTTGAAAAACTAAATAAGCTGATAAGCGCCCTGCTTACTACACACCCATCCAAGGCATTGTCCTCTCCACTCGCCATAGCGAGGGCTTTGGGTAATCCCTATGATTCAGGGAGATTGCCAATCTTCGAAAAACTTTTTGTGGAATTGCAACAACACACTTTTAAAGTTGTGCCTGATCAAAATCAAAGTATCCAATCCTTTCGGAACTTTGCATTTTTTGAAGCTTATTTTTCCAATTATATCGAAGGAACCGAGTTTGAATTAACAGATGCCAGACGCATTGTAGAAACAGATACTCCAATGCCGGCGAGAGATGAAGATTCCCACGATATGCTTGGCACCTATAAACTCGTCAGCAACAAGCTTGAGATGAGTATTGTACCGGGTAACCCGGAGCAATTGCTTGAAATCCTTCTGTACCGGCATAAAGTGCTGATGAGCGCCCGGACATCCAAAAATCCGGGAGCGTTTAAGGATAAAAATAACCGGGCTGGAGATAGCCATTTTGTTGATTACACCCTGGTAAAGGGTACATTGATGAAGGGATTCGATTTTTACCGGGCGTTGGCGCAACCTTTTGCCCGTGCTGCCTATATCATGTTTCTAATAAGTGAAGTTCATCCTTTTTTGGATGGCAACGGACGGATGGCAAGGGTCATGATGAATGCTGAATTGGTCAGCAAGGGACAAACCAGGATCATTGTACCAACGGTTTTTCGTGATGATTATCTTGGTGTGCTAAGAAAATTAACAAGACAGCAAGACCCTGCGGCTTACGTGAGAATGTTGCAACGTGCCCAGGAATTCAGCGCAACCATTGCTGGCGATGACATGGATTTGATTGAAAAGCATCTGTACGCCTGCAATGCGTTTAAAGAACCAGAACAGGGAAAACTGAGAATACCGGGATAATTTTGTGCTGGTGCGGATTTGCAATTAGGGGTGTTCGGAACTGATAAATCTTGCTTTACAATTTAATGTACCCTTTAAAATTAGTTGGTACAATATGACAAATCGAATCCAATCCACCATTCCGAATAAACATTTTAGCATCATCCTCGAAGTTGAATAGTCGATAAAGATGATAGTAATCAGAATTTTCCTGCGAAAAATCAAGTTCATTGTTAGAAAAGAAGAAAGGTGTTTCTTTTCCTAATTT
>JAVHPO010000362.1:0-9114 GCA_036170635.1 Prolixibacteraceae bacterium
TTGGGCACTACCGATTCAAGGGAATAACCGATGGCGGCCAGTATGGTGTTCCAAATACCGGCACCCAGCGTTGTAAAAAGAATAAATTTAGTTAGGTTCATTCTTGAAAGTCCGGCAGGAATAGAGATCAGGTGCCGGACACCCGGAAGCAATCTTCCCGTAAAGATGGAAATGGCCCCGTTTCTTTCAAAAAATGCCTCCGTTTTCCTGACAGCAGCCTCATCAATCAGCATCATGTGCGCCAGCCGGCTATTGGCGAATTTGTAGACGATCGGTCGTCCAATAAAAACTGCAAGAAAATAGTTGGTTACCGAACCGATCAAGGCTCCCAAAGTTGAAAAAAATACGACCAGGTAAATATTTAACTCTCCGGCAGCTGCTTTGTAGGCAGCCGGAGGCACAATCAATTCGGAGGGCAGGGGTATCACGGAACTTTCAATTGCCATCAAAAGAGTTATCGTCCAGTAATTTAAGTTGTCGAGACACCATTGTATAAATCCGATTGATTCCATAAAAGGGGAGTATTGAAATTCTTTTCTTCTATTTTGTGAAGTTAGGTAATGCCTTTAATCTTTGACAAAGAAATGAATTTTTTAGTAAAAAACCGTTTTACAAATAATCGAACAATGGACTTTAATTTAGAAAGATTTTAAGGTTAACGCTTTAGTATCATGAAACTTAATTTTTAACTTTAGAGGATCTTATGAAGGAATGTAACTATATATGAACGACGATGGAACATAAGAATAAAATATCAGATTTACAGGCACATACAGGTGTGGAGGTGATGCGCTGCTACCAGTGTGGCAAGTGTACGGCAGGCTGTGTTCTTGCTTCGGATATGAATTATCCACCAAGCTACCTCATGCGGTTACTTCAAACAGGCACACGGCAAAATATGGACAAAGTACTGTTGTCAAACTCTATCTGGCTTTGTCTTAATTGCGAAAATTGCCTGGGTCGTTGTCCGATGGAGATTGATATTCCCAAAATGATGGATTACCTGAGGACTCAAGCGATCAGCGAAAATAAACTGCATCCCGATTCTAAACCCATTATAGCTTTCCACAGATCCTTTCTGGATTCCGTCAGGAACACTGGTCGTTTATATGAAATAGGACTGGTACTCTCCTATAAATTCCGGACATTCAATTTTCTTCAAGATCTTGCCATAGCCCCTTCGATGTACCTGAAAGGGAAATTGCATCTATTGCCCGAGAAGATCAAAGACCGGAGAAGTATGAAGAGAATATTTGCCCAAACTATTGAAAATGCTAAGACTGTGAACAAATGAAGATAGGATTTTACCCGGGATGTTCTCTAACCGGCTCCTCAAGAGAATACAACGAGTCGGTTGTGGCACTGGCCAAAGCACTGGATATTGAACTGGTCGAGATCAAGGACTGGAACTGTTGTGGTGCCACTGCTGCCCATGTCATGAACGAAGAGCTCTCTTTGTCGCTGCCTGCACGAATCATGGCAATGGCTGAAGAGCAAGGACTTACTGAAGTAGTAGTGCCTTGTGCTGCTTGTTACAACCGCTTGAAAGTTACCCAGCATGAACTGGAAGATGAAAACAAACGTATACGGGTGATTGAAATTCTCAAACAGCCTTACAAAGGGGATTTGAAAATTGTCAATGTATTGCAAATGCTGGAAACCTATGGCGCTGAGAATATTAAAGCAAGAGTTACCCATCCGTTTGCTCACAAAGTAGCCTGCTATTACGGTTGTTTGCTGGTTCGGCCTCATTCTATTCTGAAGTTCGACAGGGTGGAAGATCCGCAGAGTATGGATACGCTAATTAAGGGGATCGGAGGTACAACATTGGATTGGGCTTTCAAGACGGAGTGCTGCGGAGCCGGCTTTTCTGTCTCCCGTACCGATTTGGTAGCAAAACTATCTGGAAATATATTGAAAGATGCTGCTGATCGCAGCGCTGAAGCGGTGATTGTTGCTTGTCCTTTGTGTCAGTCCAATTTGGATATGCGCCGTGGAGCCATCAACAAAACGCTTGAAAATCCTATTGATATACCAGTTATTTATATCACGCAGGCCATTGGACTTGCCTTGGGTATAGGAGCCAAAGAGCTTGGATTAAAACGTCATTTCGTAACCGTAGAATTGTAACCATATGTCAAAGATCGGAGTATTTATTTGCCACTGCGGTGAAAATATCAGCGCCACCGTCGATGTCGAACGTGTTGCACGGGAGATAGGCGGAATGGAAGGGGTAGCTCATGCCATCGACTACAAATACATGTGTTCGGATCCCGGACAAACATTCATCAAAGAGGCTGTAAAAAAATATGGTCTGGATGGGGTCGTTGTAGGTGCCTGTTCGCCCCGTATGCACGAACCCACCTTCCGGAGGGCCTGCGCGGAAGCGGGATTAAACCCCTACCTCTGCGAAATGGCCAATCTTCGCGAACATTGCTCCTGGGTGCACGAAAAGAGTGAGGAGACGACAGAAAAGGCGATAGACCTCGTAAAGATGCTGGTCGAGAAGGTAAAGAAGAACAAACCGCTCGATTCGATCAAAGTACCGGTAACCAAAAGGGCCTTGGTCATTGGTGGAGGTATTGCCGGGATTCAGGCCAGTCTGGACATTGCCAATACCGGTCATAAAGTGATTTTGATAGAAAGGGATCCTTCGATTGGCGGCCATATGTCGCAGCTTTCGGAGACTTTTCCCACACTCGATTGTTCCCAATGCATCCTGACTCCAAGGATGGTGGAAGTGGCACAACATCCCAATATTAAGTTGTACACCTATGCGGAACTGGAGAGCCTTGAGGGTTTCATCGGTAATTTTAAAGCAAAAATCAGGCTCAAGGCCAAAAGTGTTAATTACTCGACCTGTACGGGTTGCGGCGCTTGTATCCAGAAGTGTCCGGTTAAGAAAATTCCCAGCGAATTCAATGCCGGTTTGGGAACCAGAACGGCTATTTATGTTCCGTTTCCGCAGGCTGTGCCAAATAAACCGGTGATCGACCGGGTCAATTGCAATTACTACAAGCGGGGAGCCTGCAAGATTTGTGAAAAGACCTGTCAGGTGGGATCAATTGAATGGGACAAGGAGGACGAAATCATCACAGAAGAGGTAGGTGCAGTAGTGCTTGCCACCGGATTTGATGTGAAGGGTGCAGACTTTTTCCCTGAATATGGCTACGGACAATACAAAGACGTTTTGACCGGTCTTCAGTTCGAACGATTGGCTTCCGCCTCCGGTCCGACTTTTGGTGAGATTCGCCGTCCGTCTGATGGAGCAGTACCAAAGAAAATTGTCTTTATTGCCTGTGCCGGATCCAGGGATCCTGCTAAGGGTATACCTTATTGCTCAAAGATTTGCTGCATGTATACAGCCAAACATGCCATGTTGTACCAGCACAAGGTGCACGATGGTGAGTCGACTGTATTTTATATGGACATCCGCGCAGGCGGGAAAAATTACGAAGAGTTCGTTCGCAGGGCTATCGAGGAGGATACTGTTAATTATGTGCGCGGCAGGGTTGCGCGGGTTTATGAAAAGAATGGTAAACTGATTGTCAAAGGGGTCGATACGCTTCTAGGCGGTGAGCAGGTCGAAATAGAAGCGGATATGGTCGTCCTTGCAACTGCAGGTGTGGCCAATTGCGGTTCTGAGCAACTCGCGCAGAAATTGCACGTTTCTTACGATCCTTACCATTTCTTTGCCGAAGCACATCCTAAACTAAAGCCCGTTGAGACCAATACGGCAGGAATCTTTCTGGCCGGCGCTTGTCAGGCGCCCAAAGATATCCCTGAAACCGTTGGAATGGCATCCGGTGCTGCCGTGAAGGTCGCAGCCCTCTTTTCCAATGATGAATTGGTCAGGGAGCCGGTTGTGGCAGTAGTAAACCGTTTGGCGCCACCGCTTTACAGTACTTGTGTGGGGTGCTTCATGTGCGAAACTGCCTGTCCTTACAATGCCATCGAGCACGAAGAGATCAAAGGGCGCGATGGCAGTCTGATCCGAACCATCGCTCGCGTAAACCAGGGACTGTGTCAGGGTTGTGGCACTTGTGTCGCGTTCTGCCGATCCAAATCCATCGATATCCAGGGGTACACCAATGAGCAGGTTTACGCCGAGGTGATGTCATTGTTAAACGACTAACTAACAGATAATGAGTAGTAATACTGATTTTGAGCCTAAAATAATTGCATTTGTCTGCAACTGGTGCACCTACGCCGGAGCCGATTTGACCGGTACAAGCAGGCTGAAATATGCCACCAACGTGAAGATCGTTCGATTTCCGTGTACCGGGCGAATAGATTTCCTTTTGTTGCTAAAATCTTTTGCGCAGGGTGCTGATGGCGTGATCGTTTCGGGCTGTCATCCAAACGATTGCCACTACACAAGTGGAAATTTCCATGCCCGCCGCCGTTGGATCGCTTTCCGTTCAGTTCTTGACTTGATGGGAGTTGACATCCGCCGTATTCAATACTCGTGGGTTTCTGCTGCCGAAGGTTCCAAATGGGCCGATCTTGTCAACAACACCGTTGCAGATATCCGTGCCCTTGGACCTTATGCCGAATATCAAAAAGTTGCCGACTATTTAGAGAAGGAGGGATACAATGAAGAAGCTTAGGGATAGGGCCGCCGAGTTGCTTTCACAGGGAGTAGTCTCGCTGGTGATTGGATATGAGGAGGGTACCAAAAGACCCCGGCCACTCTTCTGCAGAAACAGTGAAAGCGCTGAAAAATTGATCTTTGATAGCCGTTGTTTCCACAATCTGGCAGTTTATATTACCAAGAAGGAGTTGGTTGGGAAAGAGCGCTTCGCGGTAACTGCCCCGATATCGACCCTTCGAAGCATCATGCAGTTATATGTGGAAAACCAGTTGAGCGAGGAGAAACTCCTTGTCCTAACCGTTGATTTGAGCGGGGAATTGCGTGAATTTACCACTTTCGACGAGATAGCGGCCTATGTGGCACAATTTGAATTGAAACGGGGAGAGAGGGAGCAGCAAATACTTTCCAAAATTGAAGGAATGAGCCGCGAAGAACGGTGGAAGTTCTGGATGGAAGAGATGTCACACTGCTTCAAATGCTATGCCTGCCGTTCGGCTTGCCCGCTTTGCTATTGCTCCAAGTGCGTTGTTGAAGTGAACCGTCCGCAGTGGATCAATCCATGGCCGGCGCCTTTGGCCAATATGGAGTGGCACATCAACAGGGCCATGCACATGGTGGGACGCTGTACTGCCTGCGGAGCATGTGGGGATGCTTGTCCGGTTGGTATTCCTATTGATTTAATTACCAGGAAGATGATGGAAGATATGGCGCCGGAATTTGGTTATGTTCCCGGTCAGCCGGCCAAACAAGGCAATGCTCTTTCGAGTTGGAAACTGGATGACAGGGAGCAATTTATACGATAAGAGCTATGGAAACAAAATACATTAGTCAGAGCGGAATAGAACAGTGGTTCAATGCCATTGTCTCAAGTGGCAAGCGGGTATTTGCCCCTGTGAATTCACGTGGACAGGTTGATTTTAAGCCCGTTAAAAAATTAAGCGAGGTTGCGGACGAATACATCCAGACTACCCAGTCGATTAAAGCATCCGTATATCCGAAAGCGGAAGTATTGTTTTCGTATGAAAAGGTGAATGGCAAAGTTAACCTGACAGATTTTGATCCGGAAAGTGTTCCAGAAACGGTTCTCTGGAAGGTTCATCCTTGCGATGCGGCTGGATTTAAGCCACTTTCGGCCATTTTCAACTGGGATACAGCAGATAAATTGCACAATGCCCATTTGGTCAAAACTTCTGTAATATCATTCAGTTGTGCGGCAGCGGATGAGAGTTGCTTCTGCACAAGTGTAAACGGTAGTCCGGGCAATACTTCGGGTAGCGATATCCAGTTGACGATGCTACCGGACGGAGGAGCCATCGTAGAAATATTAACTCCGAAGGGTGAGAGCCTGGTTGCCCTTTTACCAGCAGTTTTTGAAGCAGACAAAGGAGAGAAAAAGGAAAAGTACCTCGTCGATCTGCCAGCCAGATTTAACCTGGAAGAGGTCAATGCCAAGCTTAACAAAGCATTTAACAGTACTGTCTGGAAAGAGCAGTCTGAGCGTTGCCTCGGTTGCGGCGCCTGTGCTTTCGTCTGTCCAACCTGTGCCTGTTTCGATATTCAGGAAGATGCCCACGGCTCAAAAGGGAGGCGTATCCGTTGTTGGGATGCCTGCGGATTTGCGATGTTTACCTTGCATACATCCGGCCACAACCCCCGTGAGCACCAGAGTCAGCGTTGGCGTCAGCGAATTCTCCACAAATTTTCCTATATGCCTGAGAGACTTAGCGTGGTAGGTTGCACGGGATGCGGTCGCTGTTCGCGTGCCTGCCCTGTTGACATGAATATATTGGAACACATCACCTCAATTGCGAAACAATGAGCGAGCAAAATACATACCTTCCTTACCTGATGACCATCGAAAAGGTGATCAAAGAGGCGCCTGGTGTAAAAACATACAGATTAAAATTTCAGGATGAGACGGAGGCTGAAGCGTTTGAGTTTAAAGCCGGACAATTTGGCGAGTACTCAGCATTTGGTGAAGGCGAATCCACCTTCTGCATTGCCTCTTCGCCGACCAGAAAAGGTTACATCGAATGTACTTTCCGGGATACTGGAAGGGTAACTTCGGGATTGGCTTCACTCGAAGAGGGGAGTACCATGGGTTTCCGTGGCCCTTATGGCAATGTTTTCCCAATGGATGAGTGGAAAGGGAAAAACCTGCTCTTCATAGCGGGTGGAATTGCCCTGCCTCCGATGCGTTGCGTGATCTGGAATGCACTTGACCTGCGTGAAAATTTCAAGGATATCACCATCGTTTACGGCGCTAAAACTGTCAATGATCTGGTTTACAAATCAGAACTGAAAGAGTGGTCAGATCGTCCGGATGTAAAGATGGTCACTACCGTGGATCCGGGTGGCGAGAATGCCGACTGGAAGGGAGAGATTGGCTTTGTCCCAACGGTAGTGGAAAAGGTTGCTCCATCAGCTGAAAATACCATAGCCATTGTATGCGGCCCCCCGATCATGATCAAATTTACCTTCCCGGTACTTGAAAAGCTTGGTTTTAAAGATGACCAGATCTACACCACGCTCGAAAACAGAATGAAATGTGGTGTTGGCAAATGCGGTCGTTGCAATGTAGGGAAATTGTACATCTGCAAGGATGGCCCGGTATTCAGTAAAGAGGAGTTGAATTTGATTCCAGCGGAAGAGTATTGATTAAAGGTTAACTTTCCCAAAGTTTATAGATACGATCGAATAATGATCGTATCTATAAACTTTGGGAAAGTTGCTGCTATTATTTGTCGTTGATCGTAAATAGTGCCAATAAATAATTGATTTTAAGAACAGAAATCAAATACTCAAGAGCTTCCTCATCTGTCTCAGATAGGTCAAAATCGTAGATTGCTGAGCCTAACGCTTCAATTTTGTTAAGGTCCAATTCTAATCCTACCACAAAAATAGCCAAAATCAATCCAAAATACATTTCGATTGCATGGATGGATGACCGGCCTGAATACAATGCACTCATGTTGATCGATGATCCGGAAAACAGTGGGGCTGATTTACCGTTTGAGAGCAATTCGGTTGTCCATAATACATTCATCAATTGGTAATTGGGATATTTTAGAACAAGTTCTTTCAACCGATTTTCATATCTGGAAGGTTTTTCCTCCTGAAGAATTTGTATTTCAAGAAAACCGAGTCCAGGGAATTCCGGCACCTCTTCTTTCAATTTTTTGAATTCAGTTTTTGCAGTTTTGAAATCTTCATTGATCAGATTGTAGATGTCAACAAACCTGTTTTTCAACTCCTCTGAGACGATCCGGCTACCGGGTTCAAGGCCCAGTAATTCATCGGGGACTTCATATTCATCAATATCCATGTACAATTCTTCAAATAATTCGTCATAGTATTGATCGTAAAGCTCATTGTCAGTAAGATTGTCAACGATTGAATCGATAATGTAGAAAAATTGCCGGCTATCTTCTTGAGTGTGATTGTTCTGGGATTTATAAAGACGAAGAAACAGTTCTTTTTTCTCATCAGGCGTCATGCCTGCAAATTCATCATCCTCATCGAATTCATCCTCATCTTCAAACTCCTCATCCTCATCTTCAAACTCCTCATCCTCATCTTCAAACTCCTCATCCTCATCAATGATCATGTAATTATCCTTTCCTGCTGTTTTTTCCAGTTTGGAAATAATTTGTTTCATCTTTGTATCCGAATCGAAAGGACCGCGCACATAAGCAGGATTCCCATCCTTACCACATTCAATTTCCATCAGCTCGATGTCGTCATTGTCCTCTTCGAGCATAAATTGGGTGATGGAGGTATAATCTTTATGAGGCAAAAAACCAAATTCTTCGGCATACTCGATTCCTGCGAGTATGATGTTGTGAACCAGTGCATACGCAACATGTTTCAAAGTGTTTTTTTCTTTAATCGCATCCAGTTGCTCCCGGTATTCATTCGGAGAACTGTTAAAAATATAATGAGTGTCTTTCACTCCGAGGCAGAGCAGGTCAA
The DNA here is from genome assembly GCA_036170635.1 of Prolixibacteraceae bacterium. Taxonomy (GTDB): domain Bacteria; phylum Bacteroidota; class Bacteroidia; order Bacteroidales; family Prolixibacteraceae; genus CAINVV01. Next base: position 8,567 of record JAVHPO010000362.1, read on the forward strand.
TCAAATAAAAACAACTGGTGATATTGCCATTGGTGTGCATTCGGGCTATAGAAATATTGGCCAGGCCCGATTCCTCCCAACCGGAATTTATCGTGCACTCATGGATAGGCAGGCTTCGTGCTTTTTTGCGGATATAGTTTTCCGGGCTTAACATTTGGATTACTTTGCCACCGCTGTTTTTTGCCATGTTTCAGAGAATAGAATTTATTTGGATAAAGATAAAATGATTTAGAAAATAAGAATAGAAAAAATCAACTTTCTTAAATATTGAGTTTTTATACAGCACTACCGTGAAACGAATCATAGGGAATGGCTCATTCCTGAAACAGTTAAAATCTTGTTTCAATTCCAGTATGGTTCGATTGGGAGCGCTGCAGGTATTCACTTCGAAAGGAATCTTCGCCCGTTTCAATTCCAGTATGGTTCGATTGGGAGTTTCCTTCACTAATTCAGCACTGAGTTTAGTTCTGTTTCAATTCCAGTATGGTTCGATTGGGAGCATGGCAAAGCGCCCATTTGAGCGATCCCCATCCGTAGGTTTCAATTCC
>JAVHPO010000363.1:0-1761 GCA_036170635.1 Prolixibacteraceae bacterium
CTGAATTTGGTCAGTCCTTCCGTTACCACGACTCTGGGACTTCTCCGCTCTTCGTGCCCGTCAGGAATATTCAGATCGGGTGTACTGCCATAATAATCCAGAAAGCGGTTAAACTCAAGGGAGACTATATGTTTAATCAACTCCTCCTTCGAAATATTTTCGAATTTTTCGTAGACAGCCGGAAGATAAGGCCCTATTTCTTCTTCGTTAACCGTGACTTCCTGCAGCTTGTCGGTCAGGAAGAAGAGCTGTTTCTCGCAGATCTCTTTCCCCGAAGGAACCGGTTTGCGAACGAATTTCTTGCCAATACTCTTTTCAATCATCCGAATACGACCGTGCTCCTTGAGGTGGATGATCGAAATTGAAACGCCTGATTTTCCGACCCTGCCGGTTCGTCCGCTCCGGTGGATGTAATTTTCGGAGTCGTCGGGAAGATTGTAGTTGACAACATGCGTCAGGTCATCAACATCTAATCCACGGGCTGCCACATCAGTAGCCACCAGAATCTGTACGCCACGGTTGCGGAATTTATCCATCACGAAATCACGCTGCTGCTGGCTCAAATCTCCATGCAGCGCCTCCGCGCTATAGTTGTCTGTAATCAGCTGGGCAGCCACTTCACCGGTCTCCTGACGGGTACGGCAAAAAACGATGCCATATACCTCCGGAACGAAATCCAGTACCCGTTTAAGGGCGAGGTAGCGGTCTTTGGCATGCACCATGTGGTAGACATGCTCCACATTATCGGCTCCGCTGTTCTTCTTGCCAACCGCGATCTCCAATGGATTGGTCATGTAGTTTTTGGCAATGGCAGCCACCTCTCTCGGCATGGTTGCCGAGAAGAGTAAAGTGTTTTTCTCTTTGGGTGTCATGGCCAGGATGGCATCTACATCCTCCTGGAAACCCATGTTGAGCATTTCGTCGGCCTCATCCAAAACGAGGATCGAAACATGCGAGAGATCTACTTTATTTTTGCGGATCATGTCGTGCATACGACCCGGAGTGGCTGTGATGATGTGGGTTCCGGCACGAAGCGCCTTCACCTGCGCGCCCATATCTGCGCCTCCATAAACCGGAGTGATGACGATTTCAGGTAAAAATTGGGAGTACTCTTTGATCTCCCGTGCAATCTGTACGCATAGCTCGCGGGTTGGACTCAGGATCAAAGCCTGAGGTACCCTGTTTGCAGATTTGATCGTCTGCAGGATTGGGAGTCCGAAGGCGGCAGTTTTACCGGTACCGGTTTGTGCCAGTCCGACGATGTCTTTCGGCTCTTTTAAAAAAACCGGAATAAATTGTTCTTGAATCGGCGAAGGTGTTTCGAAGCCCATAGCTTCAATCCCTTTCAGGATTCGGGGGTCAAGCCCCATTTCATTGAATAGCATTTTTGTGTGTATTGCGAAGGAGAAATGGCTCATTGCTCATTTGCACCTTCATTTGTAATTTTTAATTTTAATTTCTTGTTTGTGTCCTTTGTGCAATCCTTTGTGTACGTGGTTAAGTCTAAAATTTTACCACGAAGGTCACAAAGGGTATCACAAAGGAGACAAAGGATTTTATTGTCTGGACGACATGGAAGCTTTTATTTCTGTCTGAAAAAAAGTTGTATAGGTACCCCCGTAAAGTCGAAACTGGCCCTGATTTTGTTCTCAAGGTAGCGCTTGTACGGGTCTTTGACATATTGCGGCAAGTTGCAGAAGAAAGCGAAACAGGGAGTCTGGTATCTTGGCAACTGCGTAACATATTTGATCTTGATGTATT
>JAVHPO010000364.1:0-9070 GCA_036170635.1 Prolixibacteraceae bacterium
GCCCCCGGTTTCGCCGGGGGTTATTGATATTAAATCCCTGCGGGATTTGTATTTGATTATATCCAAATTCATCATTTCATGGCAGAGCCTTCCGTCCGGTCCTAAACAACGATTTGAAACAATAATCTATCAACTGAATATTGCCTTCAAAATTTGGTTATCTTAACAACGCTGGAAAACATCCGGCAATAATGACGCAACTCCGAAGATGCCAAGGATTTCCAAAATATTTATTGTTTTGATGATGATCGGATTCGCCACTTGCAGCAAGGTGAATGATACCTACATGTCAAAAGGGGTCATCACCGGACAGGATTACAGAATGTGTGCTTGTTGCGGAGGATGGATCATAAACATCGAAGGCGAAAACTATCAGTTCGATTCAATCCCGGCCAATTCAGGTTTTGTTTTGGAAAAAGAGTCATTGCCCATAACTGTACAATTGGATTGGAAGCAAACTACCGGAAGCTGCCCCAGTAACCGGATTACTGTACAGCGGATTAAAAAAATTAACTGATATGATTATTTAAACAGATCGCTAATCGGCTTAATCTTACTCTGGCTGGGTCTCATAGAGGATTTGAAATGCTCTGTGGAAAATGCACTTTACGTCCTAGTGAATGAAACGATCTTCAATCTCAGTATCTGGCAGTTTTGGACTGCCAAAGAACTTAGAGATATAACGAAGCACAAGACTGTCCCTCGTAAGGGTGATAATCTTATTTCTAATACCATCTCCACCTTGTGGATTTGGCCCTATAATCAAGGAATCTTTAGTTAATATATAGTTTCCGTTTCCAACTAAAGTAGTTGCATTAAGAGTGGTAATTGAATTAAATGTTTGGAATCTTTGATTGTCAAAAATCAAAGAGAAACCATATGAAGAAATTTGTCCCCATTCTATGGTTCCAACATCTCTTTTTCTTTGTTGAAGCCCTTTCCACGGTTTCTCAATTAAAAAACCAAGATTATTCTTTTTCAACTCAAACTCTAATTTAGAATTAGCACTTGGAATAAAAGAATATGTAGTACTTGTTAATGGAGATTTAACCCCATTTACAGTAATATAGGCAGGGTCGTAACCTATTTGTGGAGTGATTAGAAAATCCACACTCCCTCCTTTAACCACTTCCACTTTGGCAGGACTAACGGTTCCACCAGTACCAACAACGCTGGCCTCAATGATAAATTTGGTTACTGGTGGAGGAGTTGGTGGTGGAGTTGGGTCAGGCTCCACCGAGCCTGTTTTGCATCCAATTAGGACACAAAACAAAATCCCATAGATATATTTCATACCAAAGATTTTTATTATAAGTGTAAGCTTCCCTGATAGTTGGCCATTTAAAGACTGTCCTCAAATATGTAAAGTTAATATAAATTCAGATAACTCCAACACCTTGTTTATGCAGGATTTTACCTATTGCTAATTAGCAGCTTTGAGCGAACAGGGCTCCAATCACCCCCCTCCCGCTCACCGACTTAAAATTCATCTCCACAAACTTTTTGACACCTTCCTGAGAAACCTCCTCCTCAACCCCATTCACCAGAAAGTCGGCTTCGACAAGTAGTTGAAAGTCAATATCGTCAATGGCCGAAAAGGTGTGGTGCTTGCTGATGACAAAACAAACCCTGTCAACAACTTCCGGGCTAACCGGAATATTTTCGAGAATGGCCCTGGCTACCGGTGGACCCTCCTGCTCCTGCAACTTGCCATCGCAATAGCCAAATTTGGCCTCCGACACATGGATGCCGATATCGTGCAAAACAGCTGTCAGCTCAAGCACGAACTGCTTTGCCGGATCCAAACCCTCCAACCGTCCCAGCAGTTGGGCATAGCCAAACACCTTGAGTGAATGCTCGATCCTTTTCTGATCTCCGCTGTTTCGCCGGATCATCTCCAGCAAGGCGATTGCTACCTGACTATCCATTTTTTCTCTCTTTTAACAGTTTTTGCATGGCGAACATCTCATCGCGTAACCTGGCTGCCTCAATAAAATCAAGCTCTTTGGCGGCTTTCTCCATCTCCTTTTTCGTCTTCAGGATCGTCTGTTCAAGCGCTTCCGGTTTCAGGTAAGCCAAAACCGGATCAGCAGCATAATCGATGGTTTCGGGTGGCAGGTATGGCTGCGCTCCCGGCGACTTAGCAGCCCTGTATTCCAATCCGATGATTGCCCTTGTGGGTTTGATGATGGCTGTCGGCGTGATGCCATTGGCCAGGTTGTACTCATGCTGCTTGTTTCTCCTGTAATTCGAAGAGTCGATAGTTCTTTGCATCGAATCGGTGATCTTGTCCGCATACATCAGCACCCTGCCATTCAGGTTTCTCGCTGCCCTACCTGCCGTTTGGGTCAGGGAACGCTCCGAACGAAGGAATCCCTCCTTGTCCGCATCCAGTATGGCAACCAGCGAAACTTCAGGCAGGTCAAGGCCTTCACGCAGCAGGTTGATGCCCACCAACACATCAAAGCTCCCCTTGCGAAGCTCTTCCATGATCTCTACCCGCTCCATAGTATCCACATCAGAATGGATGTAACGGCATTTGATGTTGATACGATCAAAGTATTTTGAGAGTTCTTCAGCCATTCTTTTGGTCAGTGTGGTGACAAGGATCCGCTCATTCTTTTCTATCCTGAGATGAATTTCATGGATCAGGTCATCTATCTGGTTGTGCGCCGGTCGTACCTCTATGATCGGATCAAGCAATCCGGTCGGGCGAATGATCTGCTCCACAATCACCCCCTCACTTTTCTGAAGTTCATAATCGGCAGGGGTTGCACTAACAAATACCAGTTGTGTTGCAACGGCTTCAAATTCATCAAATTTCAACGGCCGGTTATCTATGGCTGCCGGTAACCTGAAGCCATAATCCACCAAAGTCGTTTTTCTCGATCTGTCGCCACCATACATGGCGCGGATTTGCGGCATGGTGACATGACTTTCATCGATAATCATCAAAAAATCGTCAGGGAAGAAATCGAGCAGGCAGAACGGGCGCGAACCCGGCACGCGTCCATCAAAATACCTGGAGTAATTTTCAATACCCGGACAATAACCCAACTCCCGGATCATCTCCAGGTCATAGTTTACGCGGTCTTCAATCCGTTTCGCTTCGGCATGCTTGCCACTCTCCCTGAAAAAATCAATCTGCCTTACCAGATCATCCTGAATCTGCAGGATGGCCGATTTTGTCCGGTCCTTTGTCGTCACAAAAATATTGGCCGGATAGACCGAGTAGTGCTCATGCGTTTGCAGCAATGCGCCTGTTTCGGGATTGAAAGTAGAGATCTCCTCCACCTCGTCGCCAAAAAACTGAATCCTTACCGCATCATCCGCGTAAGCTGGAAAAATATCGACAGAATCTCCTTTTACCCTGAAATTACCCCGCTGAAAATCAACATCGGTTCTTGAGTACATGGCATCAACCAGTTTTCGGAGCATTACATTTCGACCCAGTTGCTCCCCCACTTTGACCTGGGTCACGTTGGCATGAAAGTCATCCGGATTACCGATTCCATAAATACAGGAGACGGATGAGACCACCACGATATCCCTTCTTCCTGATAACAGGGAGGAGGTCGCAGCCAGCCTCAGCTTTTCGATCTCTTTGTTGATGGCCAAGTCCTTCTCTATAAAAGTATCTGTCACCGGAAGATAGGCCTCGGGCTGATAATAATCGTAATAGGAGACAAAATACTGGACCGCGTTCTCCGGAAAGAACTGTTTCATTTCACCATACAGCTGGGCCGCGAGCGTCTTGTTGTGACTGAGAATCAGGGTCGGTTTCTGAACTTTCTCAATCACATTTGCCATGGTAAAAGTTTTCCCTGATCCCGTCACACCCAGGAGAGTCTGGTAAGGAACACCCGAAAGGACACCCTCAGTCAGCTGAGCGATCGCCTGCGGCTGATCACCGGTAGGAATGAAGTCGGCGGTTATTTTAAAGTTCATAGTTTTTATTTCATAAAATAAGGATAAAGGATTCGAACTAAGGATAAAGGATAAAGTAAAAAGGGGTAACATCCGTCGCCATCATCCCTGCTGTTTCGGCTGCCCTGATTCCGAGCGGACTATCTTCAAAAACCTGACAGAATTCCGGCGCCACACCAATCAATTCGGCTGCTTTTAAGAAGGTATCGGGATGTGGTTTGTGATTCTCCACATCTTCGGCTGTTACGATATGCTCAAAATTGTTAAGTACACCGGCGAGTTCCAGTGTTTTTTTTGCATAGAACCTGGTGCCTCCCGTTCCGCATGCCATTGGAAGCTTCCCGGTATAATCCCTGATTATTTTAATTACCGGCTGAATTGGCTCAGCTTTGTAAATATTCTGCAGAAAATGATACTCCTTTTTATTAGCAAACTCCTGCGGATCAAAATCTAATCCAAATTTTTCCTTGAGCAGGCAACTCGTCTGATAGGCAGGTATTCCGCTCATGCTAAAGAAAAGCTCAGGAGTTATTTCAAAACCGTAATCTGCAGCAGTCTCCTGATAGGCAATAAGATGGATTGACATGGTGTCCGAAATCGTACCATCTATATCGAATATTAACCCTTTGGCTTTGGGATCGACTGCTAACTCTCTTATTTCTGTCATCGGATAAACTCGTTTTGGGCAAAAATAACTATTTAAGAGCTTTGCCGCTGCATCCATTTCCACAAACTTCACTTCAAAGAGGAAATGCCGATCCTACTTTCCGGATAATTTGCTAATTTGCATCATCAAATTCAACCACCCGTTTAATCCGACTCTGCCATGCAAACTCACGAACTTTATCTTCCAATGCTCATTCCGTTATGGGGAATTTTTATTGGTATAGCGTTGATTGTCATTGGATTTGTTGACAAGAAAGCGGCTTTTACCTATGCTGGATGGAGCCTGCTCATAGTGGTAGGATTGATCTCACTTTTTTACAACTTGTTTCTGATTAACCCCATTTCTTACCAGGAAAACAGTCAAATGAGAGAAACTGCCACTATTCTGGTCAAAGCAGGCTATCTGAATTTAGCAGGCGCTGCACTTTCACTCTGTTCCATGCTTTATTACCGGTACAAAAACAGAAGGTACTTGCTGATGGCCATTCTGACCATCCTCTTCTTTGCCATCCAGTTTTTTCAGTACTATGGCCTGATTCAGAAACCTAAGTAAAGATTAAACGTATTTTAATTATTGCAAATAACAATTTATGGCTAATGATATCAATGGTTTTTGGGAGATTTTGAAGATTGTACTTCCGGCCTTAATCGTCTTCATCACCGCCTATTTCCTATTCCGCGACATGCTCGAAAACGACAAGCGCCGACGGGAGTTCGAATTCAGGGTACTGCATGCCAAGGAGATGACCCCTGTAAAGCTTCAGGCATACGAGCGCCTCACACTTTTCCTTGAAAGAATTTCGCCCGAATCCATGATGATCAGGCATTCACCTCAGGATTTAACAGCCGGGCAATACCATCAGGTTCTTCTTACTACCATCAGGCAGGAGTTTGAGCACAATCTTTCCCAGCAAATCTATGTTTCTACCATCCTTTGGGAGACCATCCGGGGAGCAAAGGAGAAGTTGGTGACAATCATCAACCGTTCGGCTGAGGAGGTCGATCCAAAAGGGACTGGTTATGAGCTGAGCAAAAAAATCTTCAGCAATTACCAGGATGAAGATCCTTCGCCGGTTGCCCTGGCCTTGTCAGACCTTAAAAAAGAGGTTGGAAAGTTTTTGTAAACAGATGATATTAAGTGATATGGATCCCCGTTATATTACCAAAACAATCAACCTGCAAATAGGCGACCCGGAACAGAAGAGAGCCGAGATCCTGAGCTATTTTAAGAAAACCTACAGCCTGGATGAACATCTCTTTGAAGTATTCGCCGATACCTCGGCCATGTACCGGACCGCCGATCCGCTGCGTCATCCGTTGATTTTCTATTTCGGCCACACGGCAGCCTTCTACATCAACAAATTGGTAATTTCCAAAATTCTGGAAACGCGGATCAATCCAAAATTTGAATCGATGTTTGCCATCGGAGTGGACGAAATGTCGTGGGACGACCTCAACCAAAGCAACTACAAATGGCCAACCATTGAGGAGATTAAAAGCTACCGGAAACAAGTCTGTGAAATAGTTGTCAACCAAATAGAAACGCTTCCCATTCAAGTTCCTATCCAATGGGATGATCCCATCTGGATCATCCTGATGGGCATCGAACACTCACGCATTCACATCGAAACCTCCTCTGTCCTGATCCGACAGCTTCCGCTGGAATTTCTCAAACCCATTCCGGGATGGAATACTTGTACTTCCATGGGTGATGCGCCCAAAAACAAGTTGCTTCCGGTTAATGGCGGAACAATTAACCTTGGTAAAGATTTCAACGATCCATTTTACGGCTGGGACAACGAATACGGAACCCACCAGGCAGAGGTGGATTCGTTTGAGGCCTCTACATTCCTCTGTTCCAACGGAGAGTTTCTTGGGTTTATAAAGGATGAGGGTTATCAAAAAGAACACCTTTGGACAGCAGAGGGGTGGAAATGGAAATCATTTACAAAGGCTGAACATCCTTTGTTTTGGAGAAAAAAGGGGGACAATTACCAATTAAGATTGGTTTTCGAAGAGATCGACATGCCCTGGAACTGGCCGGTAGAGGTCAATTACCTGGAAGCCAAAGCATTCTGCAATTGGAAAACTGAGAAGACCGGTTTACCCATCCGGCTGATGACGGAGGAGGAGTGGTATATCCTGCACGACGGAGCCAATATCCCCGACCTGCCAAATTGGGAGACCGCGCCTGGCAACATCAACCTGGAACATTTTCAGAGTCCGTGTCCGGTAGATCAGTTCAAATCCGGCGATTTTTACGACCTGATCGGCAATGTCTGGCAATGGACAGAAACACCTATTTCCAGCTATGAGGGATTCAAAATCCATCCCTACTACGATGATTTTTCTACTCCCACCTTCGACACACGTCACAACATGATCAAGGGCGGATCGTGGATTTCAACAGGGAATGAGGCCATCCGTGCTTCCAGGTATGCATTCAGACGTCATTTTTATCAACATGCCGGGTTTAGGTATGTCTCTTCTTACCAGGAAGTTGTCATTAAAGACGACAACTACGAAACTGATCCGGAAGTTATCCTTCATTGCGAATCGCACTATGGAACCTCCCCGCTGGGCATTCCCAACTTTCAGAAAGCCATCGCGGATTTCTGCACAAATCTCAAGCTCTCCAATCAGCAGCGATGCGCACTGGATCTGGGCTGCAAGACAGGCCGGACCACCTGGGAGCTGGCCCGCACATTTGACAATGTGACCGGTGTTGACCTTTCGGCCAGAACCATAAAAGTTGCTTCCCAGCTTCAGGAACGGGGTAGGTTCAATTATATTTTTCCTGACGAAGGCGAAGTATGTGATTACCGTCAGGTGACCCTGGAAGATTTCAATTTGAAACCACTGGTCAACAAGGTGAAATTTTTGCAGTCTGATTTTGCCAACCTCAAAAATGTCTTCAGCGGTTATGACCTGATTCTTCTTAACGACATCCTTGACCGGATTTATCAGCCCAAAGAGTTGATTTTAAATCTGCACAAGAGGATCAATGAAAACGGCATTCTTGTGATAGCAACAGCCTACGATTGGGACGAAAAATTCACCAAACCCGAAAATTGGTTGGGTGGATACCGTAGTTCGGCAGAACCAGTCAGGGGTATAGAAACACTGGTTGAGCTGCTGAAAGAGCATTTTGTCAAAACGGATCAATCTGCTACGCTACCCTCAGTTTTCAGAATTAACAAGCGGAAATCAATTTTAAAGGAGGTTGAAGTTACAGTTTGGCGGAAACGGTGATGTGATGATGTGCTGATTAGTTGATGTGATGATGTGCTGATGAGGTGATATGCTGATGAGGTGATGTGCTAATTAACTATAAATGTGCAATTTCTAAAATATGACAAAATAGAAAAATCAGGAAATGAGATATTGGATGTTACTTTTGAATTTGCTCTTGCAATTGTTGAGTTTGCCGAAATACTTGAAAACAACAGGAAATTTATCATTGCTAACCAAATATTAAAATCTGGAACATCAATTGGTGCTAATGTCAGAGAAGCCCAAAATGCTGAAAGCAAAGCAGATTTCATCCATAAAATGAAGATTGCAGCAAAAGAAGCTGATGGTATGACGTAGACGTAGAATCAGCGAATCAGCGAATCAGCGAATCAGCACATCAGCATCATTTCATCCACTCATTCAACGTATCAATCGCCTTCTGCTTCAACGGCTCCGGCATATTGGAGATCCGGCTCTTGTGGCTACCACCGGGTTGATAAATTTTCACCACTCCGGGATTCTTGCCTCCCATAGCGGCTGAGGCCGACCAGGGATCGATGCCACCATAAATCAGCAGAACTTTGTTTGCATGGCTCTTCAGATAGCGGTCTGTCTCCTTGCTCATCTCCGGATCGTAGGGAAAAATCTGATCTTTATCCAGGAACAATTTTTCGATGTATCCGCTCATATCCCTGGTCTCAATTACTTTTCTGAAAGGCCTTGTATCATATGCGTAGTAACCAAGTTGTCGGTGCGCCTGGACAAAGAATGGTGCAGTTGCCTTTCCACTCTCAATATCAAAATAGCTGCAAGAACTTATTTTCTGAAAAAAATCAAAAATGACCTTGTCTGTGGATGTCGTGGCAGGTATCTCTTTTACTGAATGTCCCCACTGCCAGAATGAGAAAGAAAATTCCATCACAGAATAATCAAAAATTTCTCTTTCGGGAGCTTTAAAATGAAAGTTTTTCTCTTTGCAGAGTTGCTCGAACATTGGCATAAGTCGATCTTTGCGCTGGAGCACCTCCATCTGAAATGCCTTGACCATTTTTCGTTCACTTCTGGTTGCCACCTTTTTCTCAATGAAATGAGGATGCCTTGATTCCTCTACCGAAAAATTAAGCGGAGCAACAAAAGGCACCGAAATTTCCACGTCGTCAGGATAAAGTGTGCGGTGGTAGAGAGCGGTCTCGCCCCCTTTGCTGATGCCGGTATTCACCCATTTCTGACTGTATATCTTTTT
>JAVHPO010000365.1:0-9045 GCA_036170635.1 Prolixibacteraceae bacterium
GTGCAAATTTTTCAGGTCACAAAGGATTTATGCTAAATCCAATGCTCTCGGCAAAATGGACTTTCTAATTCGCTAAAAAGGGCTATCACGGTAGGTATCGGACTCTTCATTACCATTATCGGGTTGAAACTTTCAGAGATTATGGTGGTTGGAACCAGTTTGATCCCTCCTACCCTGGAGGCGGTTGGTAAATCGGGAGGAATGGCTACCTTGAAATTCTTCGAGTGGAACATCGGTCTCGGTAGTTTTCACAATCCCTCCATGCTTTTGTGCTTGATAGGTTTGACTATCACTGCAATCCTTATGGCAAGAAAGATCAAAGGATCTCTTTTGATAGGTATTGTCATTTCCACATTAATCGGAATCCCAATGGGAGTGACCATGGTTCCCAAAGACTTTGCTTTCATCTCTCTTCCCGATTTCCACAATCTTGCAGTGGGCGAACTCGATATCAGGGGAGCCTTGAGCATGGGAATTTGGACTGTTGTCTTCACCTTTACTTTCGTTGAGCTTTTCGATACCTTCGGAACCCTGGTTGGTACTGCGAATAAGGCAGGTTTGATCGATAAGGACGGTAATTCTCCCAAGATTGGGAAAGCCATGCTGGTAGATGCTTTTGGCGTTTCTTTTGGTGCCCAGATGGGAACTTCAACCATGACGGCCTATGTCGAAAGTGCCGCAGGTATTGGTGAAGGAGGCCGCACAGGTCTGACTGCGATTACTACCGGATTTTTGTTTCTTCTGGCTTTGCTGATTTCTCCTCTGGCAAATATGATTCCAAATGCGGCAACCGCACCGGCTTTGATTATTGTTGGCGTCCTCATGGCCTCTTCAGTTTTGGATATTGATTTCCACGATTTCACAGAAGGATTTCCGGCCTTTATGACTTTTGTCCTCATGCCATTTACCTATAGCATTGCGAACGGTATTGCTGGTGGTATCTTCTTTTACACAGTACTCAAAGTTGCAGCAGGTAAAGCAAAACAGGTGCATTGGATGATGTACTTGCTTTTTGCCCTGGTTGTGATAAGGTATATTTTCCTTAGTGAATAAGTTGTTTTCATATTGAAGAAAATAATCCTATTTTTGCCGTCTCAACAGAAGGGTTGTTAGCTCAGTTGGTTTAGAGCATTACCTTGACAGGGTAGGGGTCACTGGTTCGAATCCAGTACAACCCACTTCTTAGGGCTTCAAATCGAATCAAAATCCAATAAATCAACGATTTATTGGATTTTGCGTTTTTATCCTATATCAAAAATGGAATAGCTGCTGTTTTGGAGACCACTTATTTGCTGATTTCAAAACAATTATTTAGTTTTGTGAACTAAACACTGGAAATAATTGAATGTCTGGTTCTCGAAATAGAGATATCATCTTCACTATTTATAGTAATGCCAGGAGTGTTTTCACGCTGACAGATATTGCTATGCTAGTGGGAGAGAGTAATTTTAGCTCGATAAACGGAAAGCTGAATTACTATGTCCGTAAGGGGAAATTACTCCGTCCAAGAAAAGGGATCTATGTTAAAGCCGGATATAGCCACGAAGAGCTGGCTTGCGTTCTCTATACACCGTCTTATATCTCGCTGGAGTATGTGTTGCAAAAAGCGGGGATTGTTTTTCAGTACGACGGGCGGATAACCTCTATTAGCTATTTAAGCAGGAGCGTTAAAATTGAGAACAGAACATATTCTTATCGAAAAGTGAAGGGTGAAATACTGGTTGCCTCAGAGGGCATTACCCAAATAGGAAGTGTCAATATTGCTTCTCCCGAAAGGGCATTTTTAGACACTTTATATCTGAATAAGGAGTATTATTTCGATAATCTAAATCCTCTGAACAAAGTATTAATACCCAAGCTACTACTTTTATATAACTCCAAAACCCTAACGGCAAGGGTACAAAAACTACTTCAAAATGGTTAACATCAACAAGCATAAATTCTTTTTGGTACAAATTCTCAAGGATATTTATTCTGATATTGAGTTGGCTTCGTATCTTGGGTTCAAAGGAGGGACCGCTCTGATGTTCTTTTATGAGCTGCCCCGTTTTTCGGTCGACCTGGATTTTAATCTGCTTGACATCGCAAAAGAAAAAATAGTGTACGAGAAGATTCGGAGAATCTTGCTCAAATATGGGAAAATCTTTGATGAGGCTATGAAATTCTACGGTCCCATCATTGTTCTTGATTATGGTACCGGAGAGCGAAAACTAAAAGTCGAAATTTCTAATCGTCAGTGGAACAATCACTATGAAATAAAGAACCTGCTTGGAATCAATATGAAGGTTATGGTTGCACCTGACATGTTTGCGCATAAACTCTGCGCAATGCTTGACAGGAGCGAGATAACAAACAGGGATATTTTTGACAGTTGGTTTTTTGCGCAAAAACACACGCCATTAAATAAATTGATCGTGGAATCCCGTATGGGGATACCTCTTGCAGCGTACATTCAAAAGTGCATCAACCATCTTGAAACGATCAGCGACAAAGGATTGTTAAACGGTTCGGGTGAATTGAGGGATGAGGAAATGAAGAAATTTGTCCGTACTAAACTTCGGGTAGAAACGATTTCACTACTTAAATTCTATAAAGAATTCCCTATACTAATGGAATAGCTCATTTTTATTATAGTGTAGTGCTGTGTGCCCTTCTGAAATTTAGGAAGATTGGCGAAGCAACAAGTACACATTGAGTCATTGATAAAGATTTATGACCTGAAATCAAGCAATATCTTGATGTTCTCAGCCGGGTTCTCATCCAGAATTTCAAATCCTCTCTGAGTTTGAGATCCATGAAGCACCTTCGAAATCAAGGCTTCCGGTTTAAGTCTTCCGTTTTTTAAATGTTCAATCGTCTCTGCAAATTCGCCATGGCTTACCCGGGAAGAGACAATCCTTGCCTCTTTCCAGATCAGTTCTTTGAAGAGGATGGGTGTAGGTTCATTCCCTAAACCAAGCACACAAATAGTTCCGCCGCCACAAACGCTTTGAATGCATCCGCGAACGGGATTCACTAGTCCTTCAATTTCATGGGCATGACCAACTGCTTCGAAGGCAATGTCTACTCCTTTTCCTCCGGTTTCTTTCATAATACGCTCAACCGGGTTTTCTTTGGAGGCATCGATTGCAACGACGTTTTCATAATATTTAGGCCCAATGGCCAAACGTGGTTCCAAAATATCAACCATAAATACAGTATTGTCGGTTACGGTTCGGACGGCTTGCAAAATACAAAGTCCAACTTTCCCTGATCCCCAAATGACCACGGTATCCCCTTTTTGAACATTTGCGCGGTTTTTTGCATGACAACCAATGCTCAGTACTTCAACCAAAGCCACATGTTCATCCGAAATATTGGATGGCACTTTGTACAACATGGATGGGGGAAGTGAAATATATTGGGCAAAGCCACCATCCGAATCGATGCCAATTAATTTCAATGTGGTACAGGCCGGATAATGGCCTTTTAAACATGCGGGACATTTTCCGCACCATATGATTGGATCAGGAGCTACCTTGTCTCCAACTGCCCATCCTTCAACTCCTTCGCCTACTTCGGCAACCAATCCGCCAAATTCATGGCCAATGATCATGGGTGTTTTGGTCCTGGGATGGAATTCCCCTTTGTGAATGTGCTGATCACTTCCGCAAATACAACCGTACATTACCTTAATTAGTACTTCCCCTGGTTTGCAGGAAGGTTTTTCCACATTCAGCCATTCAATTTTGTTGTAGGCTGTCAAGACCGCTGCTTTCATACTAAAAAGATTTAGGTATCGAAATTTAGAGAAAAAAGGGAGCTGTTTCCAGATCCCTTTTGTAAAAAATTTAAGGCCGGTAGTTCGAGTCATTTCAGAAAATATCTTCCCTCCCTTACTGAAAAGATATTCAACCGATCATCTCACTACCAGCCTCAACACAAAACTCTCTAGGAGTTTTTAATTACTGCTTGATACCTGACTCAAAAATAAATCAGTTTCGGCGAATAGCGTCGTTCGGTTTTTTAACGTAGTAATATCAGGATTAATCGTTTTGTTATATATTTTTAACAGACACTCTTTCAAACCATCCCATAATTTGATTTTAATTTGCATTATGAAATGATTACAATATTTATTTTTAACAAAACGATCAGCGTATGAATTGGAATAAGTTATCCGGAAGAAGAGTCGCAGCATTGTTGTCCGTTGCCGTATTGATGGTTTCATTGATGAGTTGTAGTAAAAACTTGACAACCAATACGGATTCTTTGTATGTGCCGACCGCTGCAGATGTAACATCTAGTGCTACACTGCCGGACTTGCAGGCTGGCCGCTCTGTATTTATCAACAGTTGCGGAAGATGTCATAACCTCTATTCTCCTGATAATTTTTCTGTTGCCAACTGGAGAGCCATTGTTCCCAATATGGCTTCCCGGGCAGGATTGTCATCGACTGAAACAACCCAGGTTACCAAGTATGTAACAAGAGGAAAATAGTGTAGGTTTCATCCTTAAACAATGACTATTTTAGCAATTAAAATAGTCATTTCTTTTTTATCATCTTTTAGAACTTTACATATGTCAAAACTTCTTTCCCCACTTACCATAAATGGAATCGTTTTAAGAAACAGGATGGCAATACCGCCCATGTGTCAATACAGTGCAGTCGATGGATTTGCCAACGACTGGCATTTGGTCCATTTGGGCAGCAGGGCCACCGGAGGTGCCTCGCTAATCATCCAGGAGGCAACTGCAGTTTCACCGGAAGGTCGTATTACACCGAATGATTTGGGATTATATCATGCCGGGCATATTGACAAATTGAAGCAGATCACCACGTTTATTGCCTCACAAGGGGCTGTCCCGGGAATTCAGTTGGCTCATGCAGGAAGAAAAGCCTCATGTGCAGTGCCATGGAAAGGTGGCCGGCAATTGGGGGTCAAAGATGGAGGCTGGAAAACTGTGGCACCTTCTGGAATTCCTTTTTATACGGAAGATTGCTTTCCGGAAGAGCTGACCGAAGATGGAATTCAAAAAGTGGTTGAAGATTTCGGGGTTGCAACCTTGCGTGCGCTGGAAGCCGGTTATCAGGTTGTGGAAATTCATGCTGCCCATGGTTACCTGATGCACCAGTTTCTCTCCCCGCTCTCAAACCAACGCACGGATCAATATGGAGGATGTTTTGAAAATAGAACAAGACTTTTGTTGGAAGTTGTTGATGTTGTCAGAGGTGTGTGGCCGGGAAACCTTCCTTTATTTGTAAGAATATCAGCAACCGATTGGGCTGAAGGAGGATGGAATCCGGCAGAGTCTGTAGAGTTATGCAAGATACTGAAGGCCAGAGGTGTGGATCTTATCGACTGCTCTACCGGAGGGTTGATCCCGGATGTGAAAGTCCCGGTTGGACCAGGCTTCCAGGTGGAATTTGCAGGCAAGATCAGGAAGGAGGCCTCCATACTCACCAGTGCCGTTGGACTAATTACGAACTCAAAGCAGGCAGAAACTATTCTGGAAGAGGGCTCAGCCGATTTGATACTGATTGGCAGGGAATCATTAAGAGAACCCTATTTCCCGCTTAAAGCTGCAGCATCACTGGGAGATGAGATTGACTGGCCAGTTCAATACATTAGGGCAAAACCATAATTGCTGACTATTTCCTATCCGAAGTGTTATTTTCGAGGAAGTTGTATCCCTGTTTGCCCAACTCAATCAGATGGTTACAGTTTTGCCTGTTTCGTTTGGTAAGATCGTCGTTCCAAATCTGCAAATCAGGCATCGAAACGGCAAAATAGTCGAGTTTGAACTCGTCATCTAAATGAGTTCCACCGAATTGGATGAGTGCGTCGAACCTTTGCCGTGCCTTATCTTTCCTGTCAAGACAAATTAGTGCCAGACCCTGGTAAAAGATCGTATCCGGTTGCTGGTCATTGTAAAATATCGCTGGCACGGGTTCAGTTAGCCCTTGTGAAGCAATCTGCCAGCATTCGTTTGATTTTGAGTAAATTCCAAGTCCGTTATAGGCGCAACCGAGCCAGTAGAAAATCGCATTTTCCTGAGCGCCATAAAGTTTACCTTCCCCCAGGTTTTCGGGGTAGTGCATGGCACGAGTCAGCAGATCAATCGCCTGTTCAAACTTCTTGTCCGAAATTGTTTTTTTAGCCAATTCTGTCAAACTGAAAACATATTGTGATGCGACTTTTCCCTCCCCACCTTCCCACGGGTGAAATTTGCGGGACGTAAGCAAATCCATCGCCTTCTCATGGTTTCCCAGCAAGTTGTAAAGGGTTATTTGTTCCAGATAGAGATCATCCCTGAAATCGACCAGATCAGGATATTTTGAGAGGTTCTCCAATCGTTTGGATGGAGGGTAATTTAGCCGTTTGTACAACTGATCAAGCTCCATCAGGATGCGGGCATCTGTCAGATCCAGCCCAAAAGCCTTTTCGAGCTCAACTAAAGCTTTTTCAGGATTATTCAGCTTGTTGAAATAGGCCAACGCCAGATTGCGGTGCACCGTAGGGAAGCTGTTATTCAGTTTGGCCGATAACTCCCAATTTTCCATAGCTTCGGGGTACTGTCTTACATTGTACCAGTAATTTCCGAGGTAATATGGAGCTTTTGCATCTTTCGGGTTCTGTTTTTTTGCCCATTCCAGTACGATAACAGCCTCCGTCTGATTAGGGAAACAATAATCAGGATTTGCGGATGATGCGTCTTTTAGCGTTGCTGATGACTGCACTGAATCACCAAGCTGATCTTCGAACCAGGCTTTGTAATAATAGGCCATCGGAAAGACAGGATGATCATTTTGGTGATCAATTCCGATTCTTATCAGATAGATGGCATCCTCCAGCAATCCCACTGAGGTAAGGTCATGGGCGAATTCGATGTAATTGTGGATGTTGTTTTGGAGAAGGTGCGTTAAACCTGACAGGTCTACGACGCTGTCAGGACGCAGAAGATGCCTCTCAAACAGAATGCTGAAATTGAATGGATCCAGTTTCAACGATTCAAAGATCAGTTGTTCAGCTTCTGCTTTTCTTCCGAGTTTTCGGAGTATTGCAGTTTTCAGGTGGCGCGATTTGTGGTTGTGCCAATTTTTGATCAGTGAGCGGTCGATCATTTCCAGCGCATATTCCCAATTCTGCCTGATGCATTCAAGTTGTGCCAATTGGAAATAACTGGTGGCCATAAACGCGTCGTTCCATGCAGATTTGTAAAACACATCATAAGCTTCCTGATCCTTACCCTGAAAACGCAATACCAGGCCGAGGTTATAGAGAGGTTCACCATCAATCGGGTTTGGGTTCCGCTCAGTGAGTGTATCAATAGCTTCCCTGAAATAAGTTTCGGCTTCCTTAAATTTTCCCCGCTGTAAAAGCCACAATCCCATAGCATTGTTGCAACGGCTGTCTTTCGGATCGCGGCGTAGCGCTTCGAGGTAATAATTGCGCGGATCGTAAGTAGCGTGCCGGTATTGTTCCAGGTGCAAACCAGTAAGGTACAATTGCTCGTTGCTGTCAATTTCCTCCGGAAGCCTGGCCACTTTGGCCGCTTCCGGAATCGTCTTCTTCTCCTCCGGTTCAGGGTGCCAGTCAACCAGAATTTTTCTGCTGGAAGTCTGAATTGAAATTTCAACCGTTTTTGGGTCGGTTCCTTCCGGAAGTTTCACCGTTTTTTCGTATGAAGTTGCCGGATGGAAATTGAACGTTTCATCAAACCAAACAGTTTGTCCGAATTTCAATATTATTTTTCCGTCAGGATAGGAGGCTGTTGTATAGACTTTTACAACCAAGTTTCTATCCTGAAATTCCAGGTTGACCATCGCTTCTTTGGTAGCATTTTTCACGACACCCAAATCCCGGTAAGGCATAAAATACTGAGAGAAAGTCTTTTCTTCGCCCGGCATGATCCATGAAAAATCAGGCTGATTATCTGTATAAACACCACACATTATCTCAATATACGGCCCATCCTCGTCGGTTAGGTTACGGTCCCAGGCCTTTCCGAAATCGCTGTGGCCCCAGGTCCACTGTTTTTTGCCAGGAGAGAGATGGTGATTGGCCACATGAAGTAAGCCGCCCCTGGTGTCATTTTCGTATCCGCCCACGAAATCGTATTTCGAGTTGACGGCCATGTAGGATGTTGGAACCGGAATATTCTTGTATCTCGAAATATCCGTGCCGGGTGAATAATCAACTTTGTAGTAGGTACCTTTGGCGATAGGGAATTGGGACACATCGCGCTTACCATGATCGAAAACCGCATGAACATCAGGAGGAAAGACGGATTGGTAATCATCGTTGACTTTTACGGCCGGATTGGCCCACCAAAGGAAAGATTGGGGAAAGTTGGTGCGGTTATACAATTTTACCTTTATTTCGAGGTAAGCCTTATCCGGATACAAAGTAAACCCGGCCATTCCGCGCGTGCGGAACATTCTCTCCACCTCACTGCACCAAATAGTTACGCTTCCATCTTCATTTTTTTCGATACAGTGGTCGACCGGCTGAAAAGTGGATGGTCGGTGGTGCTGCGGCCAGTTGAACTCTATCCCGCCTGAGATCCATGGTCCTGTAAGCCCTACCAACGCAGGTTTGACGACTTGGTTGTAATAGATGAAATGACGTTGTTTGGTTTTGTCGTAGGCCATTTGGATACGGCCACCCAACTCCGGTAGGACCATCAGTTTCAGGTACTGGTTCTCCAGGAAAATGGCGTTGTATTCCTTCTCCTCCTTTTCGTCAAGAATCTTCTCAATCACCGGATGTGGATAAACAACGCCACTGCTCCCCTGATAGACACGATTTTCGAGAAACATCGGATTCTTCTCTGGTTTTCCGACTCCGTAGGTGGGAATGATTACTTTTTCGTACCAGGCTTTAACGCTCATTTTTTTTTGTCTCTGATTATCGTTTTGCTATTTTGACCATTACCACTCCCTGGGCGGGAACTGATACACAATATTTACCATGGAATACACCCAAATCCTTTTGGCGCACAGGTCACGAACCATTTTCTTCCCTTTTACTTTCAATTCTGACCAATCGGCCGTAATTTCAG
>JAVHPO010000366.1:0-8995 GCA_036170635.1 Prolixibacteraceae bacterium
GGTAGAACAGAGCATAAAACTGCCGAAGCACCATTTTCAATGGCCATTTGAATGTACTGATGCCCGTCGGCGTGCGTTCCTGAGGTGGCCACAAAGAGCGAACCGCTGATAACCTTTCGCGAATCGAAAGCGATGCCTGAGATACCCCTTTCGGTGTCTCCAACAACTTTTAAACCGCCTATGCCCGACAATATGTTTTCCAACTTCATCATTATCCTAATGTTAGTGTGATATTTTGGCCTCGTCTCATTCTGTCACCAGCCCGCAAAGACTGCGATTTCACCTTTCCAAATCCCCTCATTGAAACCCTCAGTCCCGATTTTTCGAGCAAATACACAGCATCCGTTACGCCCATCCCTTTCACATTGGGGATGGTACCGGGTTTGAGCTCTCTGCTGGTAACCGATACTCCGTCCTCTTCCCTGTTGGCTTCGACCCATTCCGATTTGTAAAAGCTCCAGCCATTCATGATGTCCAGTTCGTTCAGAACTTTGGCAATATCTTTCTTCCTCCCCGCCGCCAATCCGGGATAATCTTCGGGTATGTCCTTACCAGGATATTTAAAATCCTCATTCTTACCCAGATCATAGGCATAGACATAATCAGCTATCTGCTTGAAAACAGGTCCGGCAACCGATCCTCCGTAATAATCTCCAAGTGGGTGGTTGATCACCACAATGCATGAATATTTGGGTTCATCTGCCGGAAAATACCCTACGAAGGAGGCCTGGTAAACCTTATTGCCTTTGCGACCATATCCCTCATTCCTGTTGGCCACCTGGGCCGTTCCGGTCTTTCCTGCAATTTTGTAATTTGATGCCTGTAATGCTTTGCCTGTTCCCCTTTCAATCACACCTTCAAGCATGGCATGAGCCTGACGTAGCGTGTTGTTGGAGCAGATGGAACGCTTGATGGTTTTTGTGCCAAAATTTTCACACACTTCGCCCTCTTCCACAACTGCTTTGACCAGCCGTGGCTTCATCATGCAACCATCGTTGGCAACTGCATTATAAAATGCGAGGATTTGCATCGGTGTCAGTCTCATCTCATAACCGTAGGAGATCTGGGTCAGACTGACTCCTGACCAGGATTTTTCGCCGGGATGGTTTAGATAAGGTTCACTCTCACCGCTAATGCCAACCTTAATCGGAACATCCAGTCCAAACTGATGGATCCTTTTGAAAAAATCTTTCTCTTCACCTGCGTAGTTTTGGGTAATCAGTTTGGCTACACCAATGTTAGAGGATACCTCGAACGCACGTTTGGCAGTAATCTTACCAAATCCACCTTTCTTATCATGATCCGAATCGGTTACTTTCCAGGTTGCACCCCGGTTATTTAACTTCTTGATCCACACCCCAATGCCTGCATCTACAATGGTTGAAGTATCGATTTTCCCATCTTCCATTGCAGCCATCAGGGAGGCAAGTTTGAAGGTCGATCCGGGATCGGTAGAGCCGGCCGCACCCAGCGCATAATTCTGATAACCCTGGATGAGCTGACCTCCGCTGTTTCTGCCATAATTGGAAATAGCCTTGATGTCGCCTGTTTTTACCTCCATCAGAATAGCAGTACCATATTTCGCCCTCGTTTTCTCCAACATTCTGCGCAGGGAGTAGGATACCTGATCCTGCAGTTTCACATCGAGGGTGGTAATCAGATCGCGGCCATCGATTGGTTCATCCAGGTGGACATCCATGGTACGGCCGGAGACATTCTCTTTCTCGGCCAAACCGGGTTCCCCTCTCAAATCTTCTTCAAACGACTCCTCCAGGCCGAATGCCCCAACCTGTGCCGGAATGCCTTCTGAAATGCCCTCTTTCATTTTTCCCAGCGTCCTGCTCTCGAGATTGCCAAGCGGATAGATCCGTTCGTAATCCTGCTCTGTGATCAGGCCACCCTTGAACTGACCGTTTCTGAAGATCGGAAACCGCTTAATTCTCTGAAGTCCGTCGTAATCGACCTTGTGTGAAGAGATCAAAAAATAGTGATCCCCTTTTCTGTAAGCCTCTGTCAATGACCTTTTGTAAGCGGATGCCGATTTGTCGCGGAAGAAGCGCGAGAGCATCAGCGCCAGTGAGTCGACATCGTGGGCAAAATATTTTTTCAGTGGAGGAACGCACAAATCCATCCTTAGGCTATAGTGCGGAATGGATGCAGCCAACGGACTACCATCAGCGGCACAAATGGTTCCTCGCCGCGCCTGCACAGTAAGTTCTACAGCCTGGAAGATTTTGCTTTTCTCGCTCCATTTTGGAGAGAATTGTATCTTGACCAACAAAACGAAGATCCACAAGACAGCCACGATGATCCCAAAATAGACCACCTTAAACCTGTTCAATATGCCTTGCTTTATCTCCATTACTCTATTTTGTCGACATAAATTCTTCTGGGCGGAACCTTGGAAGTCTCGAGTCCAAGATTGCTGTTCTTTATCCTGTCAAGAATCTCTGAGGGGCGAGTCAGTTTGATTACCTCAGCCGCTACCGCGATTGAGTGTGCCCTCAGCTCCTTCACATCCCGCTCCATGGTATCCACCTCCCGCAACACCTTGGCGGTTTTGTACCTCACTGTAATGTTTGCCACCAACATCAGGAAGATGACAAAGAGCAAAAGCTTATTTTTTACAAACAGTTCGCTTTCGAGAAATTGCCCATTCAACAGCTCTCCCAGATTAAACTTTATTTTTTTCTTTGGCTCTTCCATCATGCCGTTCGTTGTGCAATGCGTAACCGGGCGCTCCTTGCCCTTGGGTTCCTTTGAGTTTCTTCTTCATCAGGAACAATCACCTTTCGGGTGATCACCTCCAATGGCAGATGATAATGGCCATAAAAATCCTGCTCGCTCTTTCCGTCGATTCGACCCGAACGCATGAAATTCTTCACCATCCGGTCTTCCAGTGAGTGATAGGAGATGACCACCAACCGTCCGCCTGGATTCAGCAACTCCAGGGTACTTTCCAAAAATATTTCCAAGGCCTGCATTTCGCCGTTCACCTCAATGCGCAAGGCCTGAAATACTTGGGCCAGATATTTTTTCTCCACCTTCGCAGGCACGCAGCGTGAGATGACGTTCAGAAACTGGGCGACCGTGACAATTTTTTCGGTGACCCTTGCCTGTCCGATCGTCTCAGAGAGATTGCGCCAGTTCTGGATCTCACCGTACTCCCTGAACATCACTCCCAGCTTCCGGAGGTCGTATTCGTTGATCACCTTTACCGCATCCGTTTCGGCCGACTGGTTCATGCGCATATCCAGCTTTCCGTCGAAACGGAAAGAGAAACCGCGGTCGGGCTGGTCAAAATCGTGGGAAGAGACCCCCAGATCGGCCAGGATACCATCGACTTTTGAGATACCGTGGTAACGCAGGAAGTTTTTTAGGAATTTGAAGTTGTGGTTAACGAAGATCAACCGTTCGTCGTCGATCAGGTTTTGCTGCGCATCTTCGTCCTGGTCGAAGGCGACCAGTTTCCCTCCTTGCAACCGTTCGAGAATGAGGCGCGAATGTCCCCCTCCCCCGTAAGTAACATCCACATAGATGCCATTGGGTTGCAGGTTCAATCCGTCTATGCTCTCATTCAGCAAGACCGGGATGTGATATTCACTCATGCGACGAATGTTACGTTGTTAAAAATTATCCATTGGTCCACCAAGAAGCTCTTTGTACAACCTGGTATAATCTTCATCGCTAAGTCTTGATGCCAGATGCCTGGATGGTTCCCAAAGCCTCATTCGCATGCCCTGTCCGGTAAATACCGCCTCTTTGGTGATGCCTGCATATTGAAGCATATCATCCGGAATGTTCAGACGACCGTTTTCGGCCATCGTTACCGTGACAATCTCTTCATAATACCGCGACAACATTTTGCTGTGGATCGGATCATCCATGTTCAACTTCTTCTTCAATCTTTCTACCTTTGTGAGCCAGGTAGCATGAGGATAAAGGTTCAAACAGGCGTCGTAAACGTCTTTTTCGACAACAAACAGAGGCTCGAGCGCGTCTCCCATCTCCTTCTTGAAAGGAGCCGGGAGGACGATACGCCCTTTACCGTCAACGGTTGCACTGTATTTGTTCGAAAATGAGACCATCTTTGCTTAACTTATCGGATAGTTGGTAAAGATATAAATTATTACACTTCATGACAATATCTGACACTTTATTACACTAAACAATTTCTCAACAGGTTGTTAACAATTCCGTTTGTTTTTAAATGGCTTATTGTTGATAACTTGTTGGTAACCGAAACTGATTTTAATGAAGATCAGAGAGATGCGAAATAGATAATGGGGTATCTTCGGGTTAATTATAAATTACGAATTACGAATTACGAATTAGTGGCTATGTGGTTACATAAGAGATTGTTGCATTTATTATTCGACCAAATTTTGGCGGAATTAGTTAAAATACAGAAATCTGAAGTCGGACACCTCCGCACCTTTTTTCGTAATTCGAAATTCGAAATTCGTAATTCTATTTATCGCTAACCATGAAGGCATTGGTGCTTAAAGATCTCGTAGCTGAAAAGAACAGCAAGCTAGCCAGTCGGATTCCGGGATTTGTCTATGGCTTGCTGAACAGGTTGCTTCATGTCCGCGAACTCAACGAAATCATCTTCAGATTTGGCGATAAAAAAGGGATTGACTTTGTCGTAGCAAGTCTGGGATATTTCGATGTCAGTTTTGAATTTCTGGGTACTGAGAACTTGCCCAAAGAGGGTCGCTACATCATTGCCTCCAACCATCCGCTGGGTGGATTTGATGGTTTGATCCTGATGAACGGCGTCACCAAATTTCTAGGGCCCTCTCTTTTCCTGGTAAGGGATGAGCTCACCAAGATCCCGCCGCTGAAAGAGCTGTTTATCCCCATCAACAAATATGGAAATCAACGGAGTTCAATCAATCAGATCAATGCTGCCTACGAGTCGGATAAGCAAGTACTGATTTTCCCGGCAGGCCTTGCCTCCCGCAAAAAAAGAGGGGTCATAGCCGACCTGGAGTGGCACAAACATTTCATCCAGAAATCGGTTGAACACCAAAGGGATGTCATCCCGGTTTTCATGAGTGGACGCAACTCCAACTTCTTCTACTGGTTTTGCAACTTCAGGAAGTTTATTGGCATGAAATTCGGCATCGAGATGCTTTTACTTCCTGACGAGATGTTCAAACAGCGGGGGAAAAGCTTTACCATCACCTTCGGAAAGCCGATCCCCTGGCAAACTTTCGACCACACCAAAAGCCAGACCGAATGGGCGGAGGTGGTGAAGAAGGTTGTGTATGGGCTTTCTTCAAAGGAAAAGAGGGGGCGAGGGGGAGAAGGGGAGAACGCTCTGATGAAACAGCGAAACGGTGAAACGGAGAAGATGGGAAGATGAGACCGATCCCTGAGCGAAGTCGAAGGGCAGACGGAAGGAATGGAGGAAGGAAGATGTCCAGCTCCTTGTGTTCCTATTGACCAGAAAAATTCAGTATTTTAACAATATTTAACACTGAAAAGGGTAACCTTTCCCAATCTTTTGGTATTAATAAGTAGATCCTGATCTGCAAACTTTGGTGCCGATCTGCCGAACCTGTTTGATTACTTACCCTTTATGCCATGACAATCAATAATAGATTTCTGGTGAAAAGCCACAATAAATTTATCTGAAAGGCCGTACCGGATTCCTCCCTTCTGCTGCGTATTGAAAACTTGCAGTGTTTATCTGCTCACCGGTTCGGCCCAAAGTTGGACTGATCCATCTTTCAGGAGCAGATCTTGTTGGGGCAATTCAAAATCATTAGGGCTGCAAGTTGGGGAATTAATGAATTCATAAATAGACGATTATTGTATTTAGACGAGTTCATCCAAGCAACCATTCTATGGCCTTTGTCATCTAATGTATAAATTACTCAACTCTCAGACCCAGCCTAAAATTATATTGTTCCCATAAGTTTTCCAACCTCTTAAGCAAATCGATAATACTCTTCAATGGACAATTCGAAAATCAATGAAACGAGCATCCTGAAGCTTCGGGACAAACACGGATGAATATTTCATATGCGAGTTCAATCCGGCCATTAAAAAATAAATTATCTCCGGATGAAAACAAAAAGTCAGACAGGACACAATTATCGCTAAACCTAGAACTTGCAAATTAGCCAAAAACATGAAACGGCCTCCACCCATAGATCATCTTCGTATAATCAATTCAGATTTGAGTGTTGAAATCATAATTTGTTCAATTTTAAAAAACTTAAAAACCATGAAATTACTAATGATCTTATTACTAGTCGTTCCCATCGTCGCTATTTCTCAGTTTGAAAAACCAAAATGGGATTTTCCAGTGAAGCCAGGAACTGATAAGTGGAAAACATTAAAGAATAATGTTGAAAAAGTTGAGGCATGCCAAATTCCAAAAGATGTATTGTCTCTGTTGAAAACGCCGGAACTTATACAGACTTGCCTAAATTATCCTTTACTACCCGATATTTTTGCATTTGATAATATCAAAGATGGTTTTGAAAAATTTGAAAACGATTTTAATGGTTTTAGAGAACTGATAAATCGTGAGGATGTTGCAATAGAATTACTGAAATTATATAAAAAGATAGACCCGGGTTATATTCCCAAAGATGGAACGATTTTAGAAAAAGGGACTTATGCTTTTCGTTTATCTTTTATTGAACTTTTTGTCTCGCATCCTTTGGTGATAGTAAAACTTAGCTCAAGTGGAAAAAAAGAAATCATCAAGGAGTTCTTGTTGAAGAAAGAAAAGAAAAAAACCCGACCTGTCTGGTATCAGAATACCGGAATCCAAACCATCTATTTGGCTATTGTAAATATAATGCAAAGTGATACTAATCAATTCCAATCGGGGCTTGACGTTTCTAAAATATCTCCGTATATCTATTCAGGGATTTTGACGAATCCAGAAACTATGGATCAAATCGATCAGGCGGCAAACAAATACTTAAAAAACTAATAATCATGAAAGCGAAAGCATTATTGTATCTATTCATTTTGTCTTTCACCCTTTCGTGTGCAAAAGATAAAGATCATTACATCAAAGCGTTACATGACATCAGTGCCTGTGGAAAGGATGATCCGCTAAACCAATTGGAGTGGTTGAACACAAAAATTTTGAATGGAAAAGATCCGGCAAATACAAACTTTATTGAAAATCTTTGGATTAAAAAGTATAAGGGTGAGGATATTATTGTCATAGATTTTAGTCTAACATCATCAAAGTATTCAACATTTGATTGTTCTGGGAAAAGTATAACTATTAGCGATCAGGATTTTTTTGATTCACTATCAGAAGATGTGTTAATTTATAAAAACGTAATATAATCATGAAATACACAGCAAGTTTATTAATTGTACTGCAATTTATTTTTGGAATTGCTAGTGGACAAGATTATAGAAATGATGTCCAAACACCCAAATGCAACAACGTTGTTGCTTATACCATTGGTTCTGAATATTCCGACTCCTTGAAAATCTATTATGACAGTCAATATGCCAGCGAGTATCCAAATGTTGAAATCCTTGCTTCAAATGGAACACATAGCACGACTGAAAAGTTTAACTGCCACGCTTATGCATGGCATGTTTCGGAGGGGGGTGATAATAGGTGGATTGGATATTCCTATGGCAATACAGATGAATATGTTTATTGGCAAGATGGTAGTTATGTAGAAGTTCTTGGTTCTGTTCCATATCCTGGAAAAGTTTCTTATGCTGATGATGATCATTCTGCTATTACTACAAGTGAATCGGGATGGTTCATTTCGAAATGGGGGAATAAGGTATTAGCCAGACATAGATGGGATGATTGCCCTTATACTTCAAGTAATTTAAAATACTATAAACTGAGTATGTCCCTTTCCGGCCCTTCCTCCATTTGCACCACCGGTACAACTTTTACCGTAGACAATGTACCTGCCGGATACACTGTAAGCTGGACTTGCAGTACAAATATTACTTTTGATAACCAAACCGGTAACCCCAAAGTTTTTACGGCAAATGGGACCAGCTCGGGTTGGATTCAGCCAATTATCATTTCAAATTGTGGCCAGATTTCACTACCACGAAAAGATGTGTGGAATGTACCACCAACAACATATATCACTTTTACGGTATATGATTCAAATGGGGTTTTAGCGCCAAAAGCAGGCGGTACCTGGCTAATGTGCCCCAATACCAATTACCATATTTACATAAACAACAGCAGTCCGGTACAACTCTCAAACTACACCTGGACTACCCCATCGAGTTGGACGCAAAACTATACCTACCAGAATATGGTTTCGATCAATACCAACTCTTCTCCCGGAGGCCAGGTGCAGGTAAGCGCGTTCGTGAATGATTGCAACAATAATTACAACATTGTAACCACATATTTTGGCACATACTCTTCGTGTGGCCCCTAAGCATGATCCTTATGCACAACCCAGCAGTACGGGTTGAAATCGAAGATGAAGTTGTCAGCGAAAAGCTAGTGGTAAAACATTAGCATAATTAAGGATTCCATCCTTTACAAAAAGGGTGGAATCACTTTTAAATTCTGTTGCCCAATTTTCTGGGCATCAAATAGGTTTTGATTTGTATCAATTTGTGAAATTGTGCTGAAATTATTGTTATTTTTGGCCAGCACTAATTTCATTTTTATAGATGAAGGAGATTATTCCTCCCGTTGCCAGGGAGTTACTGGAGGCAGAACTCACTCCGGAGAAATTTCAAAGAAAGACGAACAAGGCCGATAACGAGATATATATCCTTACCTACTTTGATTCACCCAACCTCATGCGTGAGATCGGCCGGCTCAGAGAGCTGACCTTCAGATCGGCAGGAGGAGGTATCGGAGAGGAGCTCGACATCGACCAATACGATATTTCCGAGACACATCCATACAAACAATTGATTGTTTGGGACCCTGCCAACAAGGAGATTCTGGGCGGTTACCGGTACATTCATTGCAGCGGACTAGAGAAGGATGCTCATGGAGAGGTTCCGCTGG
>JAVHPO010000367.1:0-8964 GCA_036170635.1 Prolixibacteraceae bacterium
GGAGCATTCATTTGTCCGATGATGTAGGAGACTGCGACCATCGCCCCCAGGGTAATGTGTCCATCAATAACCAACTTCGCCGCAAGAAAACTGATAAGAATATTTTTCAGTTGATTGATAAAGGAGGAACCAATCGTTTGGGTCTGACTTAAAGTGAGACGCCGGATGTTCACTTTAAAAAGCCTGGCCTGGATTCTTTCCCATTCCCATCGTTTCTGTTTTTCGCAATTGTTCAGTTTAATCTCCTGCATGCCTGTAATAAGCTCGATCAATTTCGCCTGATTTTCAGACAGTTGTCTGAAGCGGTGAAAATCCAATTCTCTCCTTCTCTTCAAGAACAGGACAATCCAGGCCACATAGAGCACACTTCCCAATAGAAAGATGAGAAGGATTGTCCAACTGTAAAGCGCAAGCACGATGGAGAAAATAAACAGATTGACCATCGAAAAGAGCACGTTCAGGGTTTGGTTGGTGATGAAATTTTCGATTCTTGTATGATCCCCGATACGCTGTAACAGATCACCAATCATCTTGGTGTCGAAATAGGCAATCGGGAGCTTCATCAATTTGATGAGAAAATCTGATATCAGGGAGATATTTAAACGGGTGGTAAGGTGAAGAAGAATCCAACCTCTGAAAAACTCGACAGTCATTTGGGATACAAACAAGATCAATTGTGCGATCAGTATCAGGGTAACAAAACCTATATCCTGATTGTTGATACCCACATCGACCATTGATTGGGTAAGCAACGGGAAGATCAATTGGAACAGGCTCCCCAAAAGCAGTCCGAGCAGAAGTTGCCACAAGAATTTTTTCTGGTTCCTGAAATAGGAGAACAGAAACGCAAAGGATGATTTATCTACTTTTTCATCCTGCAACTGATAAAAATCCGGGGTAGGTTCGATAATGAGCGCGAGACCTTTCGCATTCTTTTCGTCTGAAATGCCACTCCATCCTTTTAGAAACTCCTCTTTCCTGTAACTGATCAATCCAAAGGCCGGATCAGCGACCAAAACTTTTCCCTTTTTAACGCCATACACAACGACAAAATGCTCATGCTTCCAATGGACAATTGCAGGAAGAGGTATTTCGTCAGAAAGTTGCCGAAAGTCAATCCTTGCCCCAACCGACCGCATTCCCAACGACTCCGCTGCATCCGACATTCCAAGAAAAGAGACTCCCTCCCGTGTCAGAAAACTTCTGTCACGAATCGTTTGCAATGAAATATTTTTGCCATAGAATTTTGCGATCATCCTTAAACAGGAGGGTCCGCAATCCATGGCATCCAATTGCTTGTAAAACGGGAATCGTGGCATCAGGCAAAATCCGGATTGGTTACATGCAAATATGCGAAATTTATCAGGATCTTGCCAGTTAAGTGAAAGACGACTTAAAATTCGCGCTTTAAATATGTTTAAAAGTCCATAACATGTTTAGTAACATGAAATCCAACTTCATGCAAAATAATCAGTAATGCATTTCATTGATATCAGGTTATTTACAAATTCCCTGAAAATCGAAAATCGAAAATCGAAAATCGAAAATTCTACGGCCGGTCGTACCATTTTAAATAATTTCTATTTTTGAAGGAATTGAATATAAGTTTTCTAAACAACCAGATAATTTTATTTAAATTTTTTGTTATGAAGGTATATCAAACTAATGAAATTAGGAACATTACGGTGCTCGGAAACTCGGGCGCTGGGAAAACCACCCTTGTAGAAGCCATGCTCTTCGAGGGTGGAATTATTAACCGCAGAGGGGATGTCAAAAGCAAGAACACTGCGTCAGATTACAACCTCGTGGAGCAAGAGTATGGCAACTCTGTTCATGAAACTGTTCTTTATACTGAATTTGAGGGATGCAAGATTAACATCATCGATACTCCGGGGATGGACGACTTTGTCGGAGGGGTAATTCCTGCCCTGAGTGTCGCTGCGACAGGATTACTCGTTTTTAATGCTGTCAACGGCGTAGAAGTTGGAACCGAAATTGCCAACAGGAATGCCGAAAAATTTCACAAACCGCTGATTTTTGTTGTTAATCACCTTGATCACGAAAACAGCAATTGGGAAAATACTATGGAAATGGCCAAAACTACTTTTGGCAACAAACTGGCCATTGTCCAATACCCTGTAAACCCGGGCTTGGGTTACAACAAAGCCATCGATGTTTTAAAGATGAAGATGCTTCAGTGGGGGCCAAATGGAGGAAAACCGGAAATGCTGGATATTCCTGCCTCTGAAATTGCAAAAGCCGAAGAATACCACAATAACCTGGTTGAAATGGCTGCCGAGAATGACGAAGCATTGATGGAACTCTTTTTTGAGCAAGGCTCCTTGAACGAAGATGAAATGAGAAAAGGACTAAAATTGGGTATGCTTTCAAGAGGGCTGTTCCCGATTTTCTGTACCTGTGCGGCAAAAGACATGGGCATACGCAGACTCATGGATTTCATCGTCAACGTTGCTCCCGATCCGGGAGAATTGGCGCCGGTAGAGACTGTCGATGGGAAATTGATCCCGATCAGCGTAAAAGGTCCTACCTCCATCTTCTGTTTCAAGACAGCCCTGGAGCAGCACGTTGGTGAAGTCACCTATTTCAAGGTAATATCCGGAACACTGAAGGAGGGAATGGATTTGACCAATATGGCCAAGAACTCCAAAGAAAGAATCTCCCAGATTTTTGCAGTAGCCGGAAAAACCAGAACCAAGGTTACCGAAATGGTAGCCGGAGATATAGGCGCCACTGTTAAATTGAAAGATGTCAAACACAACAATACACTTTGCGATAAAGATTCTGAAATAGAATTTCCTCCTATTCAATTCCCTGCTCCCAGGTATACCACCGCAGTAAAAGCTGTCAATGAAGCGGATGAAGAGAAGATGGGTGAATTCCTTCACCGCCTTCACGAAGAGGATCCAACTTACCTCATCGAATACTCAAAAGAGCTGAAACAAATTCTGATTCACGGTCAGGGTGAATACCACATCAATACACTGAAATGGTATTTCGATAACGTCTTTAAAATTGACATTCAGTTCCTAAACCCCAAAATCCCCTACCGGGAAACCATTACCAAGATAGCCCAGGCCGACTACCGTCACCGCAAACAGAGTGGTGGATCAGGCCAGTTTGGAGAAGTTCACATGGTGATCGAACCTTTCGAGGAAGGTATGCCAGTACCTACCATGTTTGTCATTGACGGCAAAGAGATGAAGGTGAGTCTTCGCGGAACAGAAGTCGTAGAATTACCATGGGGCGGGAAATTGGTTTTTTGCAACTGTATTGTTGGCGGTTCTATCGATGCACGCTTTCACCCTGCAATCCTGAAGGGGATCATGGAGAAAATGGAAGAGGGACCACTTACCGGTTCTTATGCACGTGATATCCGGGTCTGTATCTATGAAGGGAAAATGCACCCCGTTGACTCCAACGAAATTTCTTTCCGTCTCGCGGGAAGAAATGCATTTAGCCAGGCCTTTAAAAAAGCTGGCGCCAAGATTCTTGAGCCTATTTATGATGTTGAAGTTCTCGTTCCCGGCGATCGTATGGGCGACGTGATGGGGGATCTTCAAAACCGTCGTGCCCTGATCATGGGGATGACTTCCGAAAAAGGGTTCGAAAAAATTGTAGCAAAAGTTCCCCTGAAAGAGATGAACAAATATTCGACTACCTTAAGTTCTGTCACACAAGGTCGGGCCATGTTCAAAATGAAATTCGCCAGCTACGAAAAAGTACCTGCTGAGGTTCAGGATGAACTGCTCAAGACCTATGCGGCAACGCAAACGGAAGAGTAGCAATTATTATCTGCTAACTATAATTTCTGGCGCTCATCCTTACGGGGATGAGCGTTTTTTTGAAAACATAGACGTGCCGTGCTTTAAAATGATTACCTTTCGTTCTACAATTTGACACAAATTGGGAAAGCTTATTAAAATAATAAATTACCATGAAGATTAAATTTATTGGTGCAGCCCGCGAAGTGACAGGAAGCAAACACCTGATTACACTTGACAATGGCAAAAAAATTCTCCTGGATTGCGGCATGTTCCAGGGTAAAGGAATGGAAACCGACTCCTACAACCGTAACCTTGGATTTGACCCCAAAGAGATTGATCATATCATCCTGACACATGCGCATATTGACCATTCCGGATTGATTCCATACGTCTACAAACTTGGATTTAGGGGATCCGTTATCTGTACCAATGCAACCCGCGACCTTTGTGCCATCATGCTGGCCGACAGCGGCCACATCCAGGAACTTGACGTTAAATGGTACAACAAAAAGCTGATGAAGCATGGCCTGGAACCTATCGAGCCAATTTATACGTCTGATATTGCCAAAGAATGCATGCAGCTTTTTATCGGAATTGCCTACAACCGTAAATTTTACATTGACGACAACGTAAAAGTCCGATTTACCAACAATGGGCACCTACTCGGTGCAGGAACCGCCTCTCTTGAAATCACAGAGAATGGCAAAACCGTAAAGATTGCCTACACGGGAGATATTGGTCGTCCCACCAGCAAAATATTGAAAGTTCCGGAAGCATTCAGACAATGTGATTACCTGATCACAGAATCAACATACGGAAACCGGCTGCACAAGCAGTTTGCCCATGCAGAAGAAGAGTTGTTGAAAGTCGTAAATGACACTTGTGTCAGAAAGCAGGGGAAATTGATCATCCCCTCTTTTGCCATCGGCAGAACACAGGATATTGTTTTTTCGCTGAACAATTTTTACAATGCAGGACTACTGCCCAAAATTCAGATTTATGTGGATAGTCCGCTTGCAGTCAATGCAACAACAATCTTCCGACTGCATTCTGAGTGTTTCAATGAGGAGGTTATGAAAGTAGTGGAAACAGACGATGACCCGTTTGGGTTTAATTCATTGCATTACATCACTTCAACAAATGATTCGAAGCAACTCAACTCGTTTAAAAAGCCCTGTATCATTATCTCTGCGTCGGGCATGATGGAGGCCGGACGGATCAAGCACCACCTGGCCAACAATATTTCCAACCCAAAAAACACCATTTTGGTTGTAGGTTATTGTGCCCCACGCACCTTGGGAGCAAGACTGGTGAATGGTGAAAAAATTGTCTCCATTTTTGGAAACAAGTACCAGGTGAACGCTGAAATTGCCCGCATCGAAGCTTTCAGTGGACACGGAGACTACAACGAGATGTTGTCGTTTCTAAATTGCCAGGATAAACCTACCATCAAGAAAGTCTTTTTGGTACATGGCGACTATGAGGCACAACTTTTCTACAAAGATGAGATGATCAAGGCCGGTTACCAAAACATTGAGATCCCGGAGGCGATGTCTGAAGTGACGCTCTGATGTGATAATGTGCTGATGTGATAATGTGCTGATGTGATAATATGCTGATGTGATAATATGCTAATTCATTGAATGCATCAATACATTAGCTAATCAACACATTAGCTAATCAACACATCAGCTAATCAACTAATTTGATGGTCTGATCTTTTCCAAAATCCGTTCCGGAGTTATCGGCATCTGGGTTACCCTTGCATCTGATGCATGGAATACAGCATTGGCGATGGCTCCGCCGACACAGATAATCGCCGGTTCACCTCCTCCTTGCGGAGGAGCGCTCATGTCATCGTAGAAGACCGTTTCGATAGGAGCCGTTGTGGAGAACTTGGTGATCTCATAGGTGTCAAAATTTCGAACCACCACCTCGCCCCAGTTGAACGGAACATCTTCATACAAAGCATAACCCAACCCCATCGTTATGCATCCTTCTGCCTGTACCCGGGCTCCGTGAGGATTGATGACCTGCCCCATATCCTGGGCACAAACAACACGGAGTACTTTTACAACGCCGGTTGTCGGGTTCACTTCAACTTCCGCGATTAGTGCAACATATGTTCCTGCATCATTTCCCAAGGCGATGCCAACCCCCCTGTTCTTTCCCGGTTTTGCGGAGGTATAGTTAAAAGTTTTGGCTGCCAGCGTAAGTGTCCGCTCCATTTTGGCATTCGAAACATTTGCCAGCCGGAAGGCCAGTGGGTCCATTCCTATTTTATCGGCCAGAACGTCGATGTGCGATTCACGGGCAAAAGTGGTCGTATTGTTGCCTGGAGCTCTCCAGGGACCAGTTCCAAACGGGTGGATGCCCTTTTTGTCATACAGGGCAGTCCGCAAATTGGGAATACCATAAAAATCATTGACGCCACGGCTCCCTGCACAATAGATATTGTATTTCCAGGCAACGATCTTACCGCTCTTCTTTACCCCGGCTTTTATCTGCATCACAGCAGCCGGCCGGAACTGATCGTACATAAATTCCTCTGCTCTTGTCCAGGCAAGTTGCACAGGCGCACCTGACTCTTTCGCGAGCAAGGCCGCTTCAACTGCCTGTTCAGAATAAACTTTGCCCCCAAATCCACCTCCCAACAAAATTTGCTTTACCAGGATATTTTCGAGGGGCATTTGTAATCTGGCAGAAAGGTCTTTCCTGGTACCAAAAGGTGACTGGGTGGATGCCCAAACAATAAGTCTGCTTCCTTCAAAATAGGCAGTTGCAGTATGCGTTTCCATTGCAGCATGGGCCTTGTACCCGTCATGATATTCTGTTTCCAGAACAAAATCAGCAACAGCAAATCCCAGATCCACATTTCCCTTCTCTTCAAAGACCCTCGTCTCTTTTCCCTCTGCGACCAGATAGCCGAAGATGGTTGTGTCTGTGGCCAGCACTTCGGGTTTGCTCCATTCAGCCTGGATGGCTGCAGCAGCATTGGCTGCCACGTTGGGATTGCTGTGCAAGACGGCAACCAGGTTATCAATCACAATTACCTTTACCCCCTCCATCGCAGCGGCTTTCCCCTTGTCGACACTCAATAGTTTGCATCCATGCGCGGGCGGGCGGCTTACAGCTGCATACAACATTCCCGGAAGTTGAATATCCCCGGAATATTTTGCCTTTCCTGTCACTTTTAGAATTGCATTGGTGGCATGAATCTGTTTCCCAATCTGCTTGAATTCTGCAGGCTTTTTAAAGACAGGGACCCGTCTGACGGTTTTTACAATTATTTTGCCTTTGGTGAGTGCGCCATAGCTGACTTTGATAGTACTGTCCGCTTTGCTCACAACATGACCATTTTCTGTTTTTAGCTGATCTTCAGGGATTTTCAGCTCAATGGATGCCATTTTAATCAGTTCCATGCGAGCTTCGATGGCTGCGGCCCGCAACACTGGGTCGAAAAAACGCGTAGTCATGGAGCCCCAGGTGCCAGCGTCATACGGACACAGATCAGTATCGCCCATGATCATGTCAATGCTGGTGAGTTCAACCTCCAGCTCTTCTGCAAGTGCCTGGGCCAGCGAGGTAGTGATACCCTGTCCCATATCAATTTTCCCGGTGTAACACTCGACCCTGCCATCCTCCTTGATTCTGAGGTAAAGATTGAAATCAGGCCTCTTATTTGCCTCTTCATCCTGTTCTTCCGCAAACAATTTTACAGGTTGAAGCGCAAAGATGATGAACAATCCCGCTCCCAGCTTTTTGATAAATTCACGACGGCTTGGACTGATGGGCAGGTCCACATCCCCAAAATATATTTCATTGATCTCTTGTGCGTTCATAATTTGGTTCCTCCGTTCATTTCTTTTGAAGCCGTTTCTACTGCAGCAATAATCCGGTTGTAAGCGCCGCACCGGCACAGATTGCCGTTCATCCCTTCAATGATCCGTTTGCGGTTGGGCTTTGGATCTGCTTTTAAAAGCGCTACTGCATTCAATATCTGACCTGAAGTACAAAATCCACACTGAAAGGCCTCATGCTCTACAAACGCTTTCTGAACGGGATGCAGCTTTTCCCCATCTGCCAATCCTTCTATTGTTACCACTTTCTTCCCTTCGATCTCTTTGACAGCCATCCCACATGATCTTTGTGCCACTCCATCGACCAGGATGGTACAGGCACCGCAAAAACCTACTCCGCAGCCAAATTTGGTGCCGGTCAATCCGAGCTCAGAACGCAGTACCCATAACAATATTTGACTGGTATCTGTCTCCAATTCAGTAGATTTCCCATTCAAAGTAAATTTGATTTTTTCTCTCATTTGATAGGATTTAAAAAAATTGTTTGGTTTCCCGTTCATAATCACCAGGGGTGTCAATATCTTTCAACACATCCTCCGATCCAACCTCAATTTCCAGGATATCATCCGGGTGATTCAGAAACAGTTGACGAAGTCCAATTTCCTGATTAAGTATTTTGATTTCATCTTTGTACTTTGAACCAATCAATACCGGATGCCCGCGTTTGCCATTAAACACCGGTATCAGTAATCCTTTTCCTCCTTTCTGAAAGACGGAGATCAACCGGTTAATAACTGCTTCAGAAACCATTGGCTGGTCACCCAAAAGAATCAGATAACCAGCCGTTTCCGGTCCCGCAGCAGCAACCCCAGCCAAAACCGAGGTGAGCATGCCTTCTTCATATCTTTCGTTGTTAACAAAAAGCAGAGGATAAGCTTCGAGTTCCTCTTCTATTTTATTTCTATCGCTTCCGGTTACCACGATAGTCCGGAATGAAACAGAATCGGCAATTTTGCCAACTACAGTGGCAATCATACTCTTCCCTTCAAAAGGCATCAACAATTTCTGTTGGCCCATCCGGCTACTTTTGCCAGCTGCAAGTAAGATGGCTGTTACCTGTTTTTTGCTACGGCTAAAATATATCTCGTGACGCTCCTTGATCAGTTCGGCCAGAATGCTCACCGCTATTTCATTGACTGTCCTGGAATGGATATCGATGCCCACCGGGGTATGGACGAATTTCCACTCTTCGGGAGTTGCCCATTTTTCGGCAATGAATTTTTGACCCATTAAGGTCGTTTTACGCTTGCTGCCAATGACCCCGATGTAAGCTGCATTTGAACAGATACATGATTTCAGCGCCTCTATGTCGGTTCGGT
>JAVHPO010000368.1:0-22116 GCA_036170635.1 Prolixibacteraceae bacterium
GGTTGGGCGATTTCTTTTTTAGGAAGCCAAAGAGTGAAAAATGCCTAGGCTTGCCTTCTGGTGCTTTGACATATTTCCAATCCAACTGATCCAATTCATACAACCTGAAATCTTCGATGATCTTAATTAGTTTCCCGGGATAACCGGGGTCTGTGGCATAACCGGCCTGCTTGAGGCCGTAGGCCCATTTTTTGAAGTCCCTGATATCATAGGAGAAGAGAAAGCCATACCGCAAACTACTGGTGATAAATTCGGAATGATCGCGAAAAGACTCCTCTGCCGATTTGTACTTTCTAAAACATTCGTTCAACTCGTCGTCATTGTGCCTAACGGTTGGGCCCGTCCAGGTGTTTCTACACTTGATGCCAAAATGGTTGTTGGATTGCCTGGTCAATTCAGAATTGCCGTCACGCGATTCGAGGCAGGCCTGTGCCATGGTGATACTTGCCGGGATATGGTGTTCAATCATCTCCTGCACGGCAATCCGTGCAAACTTGTCGATGTACTCCTGTCTGCTCAGCTGCTGTGGGGAAGCAGCCAGAAGGTTTGTCGCACAAACCAACCAACTTATAACAATTGCACACAGTCGAACTACTTTCCCCATCAGCTTTTATTTGCACCAAAGTTAAAAAAATGGGATTATGATGCCCCAAATCATTCTAGTCAAAAACGGAAAAATTAGAACTTTCCTAAGTCAAATAGAATTAGCTGGCATAACTTCTTATTCAATGGTCAACTCTCAATTGTCAATTGTCAATTAGTTAATAGAATATGCTTATTTTTGAGTTGAATAAAAACAGATGAGCATGAAGGAGATAATATTGGAATACAAAATTATAACGTACCAATCACTTGAAGAATTGCCTTTGAGCTCCCAGAATTTGATATATAAGGCCAGAGAGGCCTCCCAAAGGGCCTATGCGCCTTACTCAGGTTATCGGGTCGGGGCAGCATTGTTACTCGGAAACGGAGAGGTAGTGACAGGCAATAACCAGGAAAATGCGGCCTATCCTTCAGGATTGTGTGCAGAGAGAACCGCGATGTTTTATGCCTCTTCCAGGTTCCCCGGCGAAGCGATTCGTTCTATTGCTGTTTCAACTGTTTCCAATTCGGGAAATTTTGCCAAACCCTGTGGCAGTTGCCGCCAGGTGATGGCAGAATATGAGGATTTATCAGGTATTCCTATTGAAATTATTCTCGATGGGAGTTCAGCCATCACGGTAGTGAATGGCATTGACACACTGCTTCCTTTTCGATTTAAAAAAGAAGATTTGGGGAAGTAAAAGCAATAAAAAAGCCTGAATTCTTTCGGATTCAGGCTTTTTTATTGCTTTTACTTCATTAGCGGGGACCGCCGCCGCCTTGCATGTTTTTGCGCATTTCTTCCTGAGCATCCTGTACTTTTTTGAACTGCTCTGCAGTTAAAACAGTTTTCAACTCAGCATCCCGCTTTTCATTTAATAGTTTTCTGGGTTCGGCGCGTGCTTCACGATCGGGATATTTTTCACGAAGGGCCGCGTTCTCTTTGGCATATTTCAAGTTGATGGCCTCAACTTTAGCTGTCGTGGCAGCATCAATTCCGGTAGCCTTTACGATCATCTCCGTCTGACGTTTGGCCATATCTTCGGGAGTAAAGTTAGGACGTCCACCTTGTGGACCTTGTCCGAATGCGGTAAAAACCATCATCCAAATGATGGATGAAACCAAAAAGAGTTTTTTTGTCATAATTTGAATTTTTTAGATGTGACCTTTTGACTCGCTTAAGCCAATATGGTTTAACCTGAAGCAATTACAAATTACAAATTACAAATTACAGATTGCTTAAAACATTAATTACCTGCACTTTATAATTATTGCTCAGAACAAATAATACTTCCTACAGTTTAATATATGGGAATGCCAAACCTATCGCAATTTTTAATTTGTAATTTGTAATTTGTAATCCTCAACAGTTGTTATTTTTGAGAAGATTATTCAATGACATGAGCATCGACCACTTTCCTTCAAAATTACTCGAAAATGCTGTAAATGAGTTTGCAAAGTTACCCGGAATAGGGAAAAAGACGGCATTACGGCTTGTGCTGCACCTCCTCAAAAAGGAGCAGGACGAAGTGCACCGTTTCAGCGAGGCCATGACTCAACTTCGGGATGAAGTGAAGCATTGCCTTTACTGTCACAACATTTCGGATTCTGAAGTGTGCAACATTTGCAGCAACAGCTCACGCGACAAAGGAGTTGTTTGTGTGGTAGAAAGCATCCGTGATGTGATGTCGATCGAAAACACACAACAATTTAGGGGTGTTTACCACGTACTCGGTGGCATAATCTCACCCATGGATGGCATTGGCCCTTCCGATCTGGAAATTGATTCCCTGCTCAAAAGGGTTGAAGATGGTGGAATCCGTGAGGTAATTTTTGCCCTTAGCACTACCATGGAAGGAGACAGCACCAATTTCTACCTTTTCAAAAAGCTAAAAAACAGCAACATACGCATCACCACCCTTGCCCGTGGGGTCTCCGTAGGGGATGAACTGGAATTTACCGATGAACTTACCCTCGGGCGTTCGATTGTCAACCGGCTTTTGTACGAACAAATAATCTCCTGATAATAATTTCATGAAGCTATTTCTGAAAGATGACCTGATCACCTTAAGGGCACTGGAGCCCGAAGACATTGATCTGCTGTTCGAATGGGAAAACAGTGAAGACAACTGGACTGTCAGTCAAACCATCGCTCCTTTCTCGAAACATACGTTGGCAATTTACATCAGGGATTCTGACAAGGATATTTACGAAGCTAAGCAGCTAAGGATGATGATTGCTACCAAAGTCGGCAAGACTGTGGGAGCAATCGATCTATTTGATTTTGATCCACTTAACCTGCGCGTAGGAGTTGGTATATTGATCCACGACCAGGAGGACAGGTCGAAAGGCTATGCAAGGTCGGCCCTGAATCTGATGGTTCGCTATTGTTTTGAAAAGCTCGGACTTCACCAAATTTATGCCAATATTTTGACCGACAACGAAGTAAGCATGAAACTATTCGCCAAAGCAGGGTTTCAACTGATCGGAACAAAAAAAGATTGGATTCGGGATGGGGAAATTTGGAAGGATGAGCACTTGTTGCAGTTGTTGAGGAGTTGATGTGCTGATGTGCTG
Organism: Prolixibacteraceae bacterium; assembly: GCA_036170635.1. GTDB lineage: Bacteria > Bacteroidota > Bacteroidia > Bacteroidales > Prolixibacteraceae > CAINVV01. The sequence goes on from JAVHPO010000368.1 coordinate 3,160, forward strand.
ATGTGTTAATTAGCACATCAACTAATCAACTAATCAACTAATCAACTAATCAGCACATCATACTCCGGGATCTCCGTCAAAAATTCGTAGGTCAGATTGGTCTTATCAATCTTGCAGCAGAAATGGGACTTTCCATTGGTAACAATCAAAAAATCGACCTGGAACTGAAAGTTGTACCTGACTATTTGGTCGAAAACCTTTTGCGAGATCTTCACCTCCGGGGCCTTGCATTCCACGATTAACAACGGCTTACCTGAGGTTGAAAAGACCACAGCATCAGCACGAAAAACCTGCCGGTTAATCTGCAGCGAGTGTTCAATAGCCATCAAAGCGGCTGGATATTGCTTCTCCTCCACCAGATAGCGTACAAAATGCTGCCTTACCCACTCTTCGGGGTTCAATTTGACCCATCGTCGACGGTAGGAATCGAATATCATTGTCCGGCCTTCGTTTTGGGTCGTTCTAAATTCGTAAGATGGAAGATTAAGTTGAGTCATACTTCAGAAACACTTTATCGGAAAATCCCGGACTTGAATTTTTATAACTTGGATATTTCATGTCAAAACTAAATTTTTATTTCCATTTCGGCGAACTTAATGCAAAAAGCAGGTAATTTTGCAGAAAAGCAACAGATGAAGACGAAAGAAGAGATTGTTCAGAATTGGTTGCCCCGATACACCGGAAGAGCGCTCGACCAATTTACCAAACATATCCTGTTGACAAATTTTCAAGGTTATGTCGAAAATTTTGCTGAGAAGTTTGGAGTTCCTGTTAAAGGAGAAGATAAAACCATGCCCAATGCAAGCGCCAATGGCATCACCATCATCAACTTTGGGATGGGTAGCCCCAACGCGGCCACCATCATGGACCTGCTCAGCGCAGTGATGCCGGATGCGGTACTTTTTCTGGGAAAATGCGGCGGGTTGAAGCGCAAAAGCGAGCTGGGCAATTTGATCCTGCCTATTGCTGCCATCCGAAGTGATGGTACCTCCAACGATTATCTCCCGCCTGAAGTGCCGGCGCTGCCAGCATTCAGCCTGCAGCGTGCGGTCTCGTCCACCATCCGCGACCTTGGACTTGATTACTGGACCGGCACCGTCTTCACCACCAATAAAAGGGTTTGGGAGTATGATGAGCGATTCAAAAAATATCTGATCAAGACCCGTGCCATGGCCATTGACATGGAGACTGCGACCATTTTCACGGTAGGGTTTTGCAATTCAATTCCTTGCGGCGCCTTGTTGTTGGTCTCTGATCAACCCATGATTTCGACCGGTGTAAAAACTTCGGAGAGCGACATGGAAGTTACCCGCCTGTTTGTTAACACCCATCTGGAAGTTGGGATTAGCGCACTGATGGAGATCATCAACGACGGAAGATCGGTCAAACACCTGAAATTCTGATTGCATGGATTTCAACAATATCCTCGCTGACCTAAAAAACAAAAATTACAGCACCGTCTATTTTCTGGAGGGAGAAGAGCCCTATTACATCGATTTGATCAGTGATTATATCCTCGAAAATGTACTATCGGAGAGCGAAAAAGCCTTTAACCAAACGCTGCTTTACGGAAAGGATATCACTTTAGACCATATTCTGACTGCTGCCCGCCGTTACCCTATGATTGCCGACCGCCAGGTTGTAGTCGTGAGAGAAGCACAAAATATTAAAGACATTGATGAACTGGCATCCTATGTCGAACGACCGGCTCCCTCCACACTGCTGGTATTGTGTTACAAATACAAAACCATTGACAAGCGCAAAAAGTTATACAAAGCAATAAGCAAACACGGGGTTTACATGGAATCCGCAGCGGTCAGGGAGTACAAGATTCCCGACTGGATAGTCAATTACCTCAAAACAAAACAGTTGGGTATCGAACACAAGGCAGTGCAGATGATCACCGACCACATTGGGAATAACCTGCAGCGAATTGTCAATGAGTTGTATAAAATAATTTTTTCGGCCGTACCCGGAACCACCATCACGGTAGATGATGTGGAGAAAAACATTGGCATCAGCAAAGAGTACAATACCTTCGAATTTCAAAAAGCGCTCGGATACAGGGATCTGTACAATGCCAACAGGATTGTCAACTACTTTATCGAAAACCAGAAATCCAATTCCATTCAGATGATTGTGTCTATACTGGTTACTTATTTTAGAAAGATATTAACTTATCATACCCTGGTAAACAAGAATGACGAAGGTGAAGTAGCTCAAAAATTGGGTGTCAGTCCGTTTTTTGTTAAGGACTATCTCATTGCCGGAAGAAACTATCCGCTGCAGAAAGCCGTATTGGTATTGTCACTGCTTAGGGAATACGACCTCCGGTCGAAAGGCGCCCGCGGCGGAACGACTGAAAATGGAGAACTTATGCGCGAATTAACTTACAAAATTTTACACCTCTGATCCATGGCATCTATTACCCTTATGTTGGTCATCATCATCTCACTGACATCCTTTTTGGCTTTCTCCAACAAGGATGTCATGAAACAATTTCAGTTCAACGCCTTTCTGGTTTACCACAAAAAACAGTATTACAGGATGTTAACCCATGCCCTGGTGCATGCGAACTGGGAACATCTGCTGGTAAACATGATCGTTCTTTGGTCGTTTGGAATGGTCGTTGAACACTATTTCCAACTCTTTTTTGGGGGTTATGCGACCTACTATTATCTTGCAATGTTCGTTGGATCGGTAGTTTTTTCGAGTTTATGGTCATTGATAAAACAACGGAATAATGTCTATTACAATGCGGTAGGCGCCTCAGGAGCAGTTTCGGCCGTACTTTTTGCAGCCATATTTTTCAATCCATGGGAGCCCATCTATTTTTTCGGGGTACTTCCCATGCCCGGAATCATCTTTGGTTTGCTCTACCTCTATTACTCCTTTTACATGAGCCGCAAAAAGATGGATAACATAGGCCACGATGCCCACTTTCTGGGTGCAGTCATCGGTTTTTGCACCCCCATGATTATTCGTCCTTCGCTCTTTATGGACTTTGTCACCATGTTGTTTTCTCCGTCGGGCCATTTATGAAAGGCGGATACTTTTTACTAAACGGTCGGTTTCACAAAGAAACTGATGCGGTTTTTACCGTTGCGGATTTGGCGCAACGGGCAGAAGGGTTCTGTGAGACTTTCAGGGCTGAGCACAATGAAATCCTTTTTGCAGAATCGATCAGCAGCCATCTTTTGGCGACTGCTACCACCATTGGTACTGATCTTACGGGATTGATTGATGCGGATGGAAGATATCTGCGCAAGGACGTGTCACGCCTACTAAACAAGAATAAGCTCTACCTGGCGGCAAAAATTGAGATCCAGATATTCCCTTCAGATTCAAAAATCAATATGCTGCTTCGAGCGGAAGAGTTGCCGAGAGGCTACTATCCTGCTTCAGAACCGGGATTGCTGCTCTCCATCTTCAAAGACCAACTCCAGGAAATTCATTCAAATTCTGGTTACGCCACATCAGGATTATTCGTCAGGCAATGTGCAGCGCGCCGGGCCAAAGAGCTTAACCAGCCAAATGCAATATTGCTTAACCGGGAGGGCAATGCATGTGAAACGCTGGATGGATCGCTGGCTTATCTCAATCAGAATCAGGTCATTTTTACCTCAGAACTGGAAGGAGGATACAACTGTGCGATCAGGAATCAAGTGATCCAGGGTGCAAAAGATGCCGGCTTTATCACGGTAGTGAAAGAAAGAATTTCACCGGATGAATTGCTGCAGGCAGAAGAGCTATTTCTTTACGATGCCTGCCATGGCATTCAGAAAGTACTGGGACTTGAAGACCGGCGCTACTTTAGCACAAAGACCCAATGGATTGCGGAGAAGCTTTCGGCGCTAGCTAAAAGAGACAGGGAGGAGAGAATTACAAATTAAAAATTACAGATTAAAAATTAAAAGAAGGAGAATGCTATCCGATCTGTAATTTTTAATCTGTAATTTTTAATTCTTAATTCAATTCCGGGTTTTCAGGGAAATTCTGCCAGAGTAATGCATTCCCGCCAATCGACTGGATGCTTTCGTGCCAGAAATTTTCGTCGCTCGAAAGAATCGTTTCTACTGTCGGTTCAATAACAACCCACGAATGGTCAGCAATTTCGGCTGCCAGCTGACCGGCACTCCAGCCGGCATATCCAAGGAAGAATCTCACCTCCTGTTCTTCGACCAGCCCGGCGCTGATGAGGGCTGTCAAATGATCAAAATTCCCGCTCCAGAAAAGGTCACCGCTAACTTGCAGGCTGTCGGAAATTTTATCGCCCAAGGTATGAAGGAAAAAAAGTTTATCATTACTAACGGGTCCGCCGAGAAACGCGTTGGCGTCAAATTCAGGGAATCCTTTGAAAAGATCCTTTACCAACAGATCGGTGGGTTTATTAAGTATAAATCCAACATCTCCCTCCTCGGAGCACTGGACAAGCAAAACCGTTGAGCGGCTGAAAAAATCACCCGGAAGAAATGGTTCCGCAATGAGTACCCTTCCCTGCTTGGGCTTTAGCTTGCTCTCAATTTTAAATATGTCCAGATCCAGCAACATTGGCTCTTAAATTATGGACAATTGACAATTGGATATTGACAATTGAAGATGGATTTTTATTTCTCAATGATAAGAAAAATATCTTCATCTTTCTTTTTCATCAGAAATTCTTCACGTGCAAATTTATCGAGGTTCTTTGCATTGGCTTTCATCTCCTGCAAATGAATGCTGTCTTTGCGGATTTTCTCGAGAAAATAGGCCTTCTCGACGCGGTATTCCTTCAGTTTGTTGACATTTTTCCGGAGAAAAAAAATGTTGTTGTCGTCGATAAAAATCATCCAGACGCTGAAAACCATGAACGCAATCAAATATTTGTTTGCTAAAGGTTTTAACAGCTTCCTGGAGATTGGCGATTTCATTTTTGCAGGCAGAATATCTATACAAAGTTAAAAAATCTGCCTGCAATAAAAAGGGATCAAAAGGAGGAATCTTATTTATCTGTCAGAAAATTGGGATAGGTAAAATCCCTTGCCGAAACAAACGTCTCTTTGATGGTACGGATAGAAACCCAGCGCAGCATGTTGAAAACTGAACCCGCCTTGTCGTTGGTCCCTGATCCTCTGGCTCCGCCAAAAGGCTGTTGTCCGACAACTGCGCCCGTAGGTTTATCGTTGATATAGAAATTACCTGCCGCATTTGTCAACCTGCGGGTCATGTGGTCGATGGAATAACGACTTTGTGAAAAGATAGCGCCAGTCAATGCATAAAGGGAAGTTTCATCCAATAAAGTCAGGGTTTGCTCCATCTGATCATCTTCATAAACGAAGATGGTAACCACTGGGCCAAAAAGTTCCTCCTTCATGGTAATGTATTGAGGATCTTTTGCCAAAATGACGGTAGGCTCAATAAAATATCCGACAGATTTGTCGCATTTACCACCATAAATTACATCGGCATCCGCATCATTTCTGGCCTGGTCGATAAATCCTTTGAGTTTGTCGAAAGCGGCCTCATCAATTACTGCATTGACAAAATTGGTGAAATCTTCGGGAGGTCCCATCTTTACCCTGCTGAGTTGACCTTCGCATTTGGTCCAGGTCTCCGCCCAGATAGATTTGGGAACATAAACCCTGGAGGCCGCAGAACATTTTTGCCCCTGGTACTCGAAGGATCCCCTCACAATGGCTGTTGCCAATGCAGTGGTATCGGCAGTTGGATCCGCAAAGATAAAATCCTTGCCACCTGTCTCTCCAACAATGCGCGGATAGGATTTGTAATTCGAGATATTGGCACCAATGGTTTTCCAGATATCCTGAAATACCCCGGTTGATCCGGTAAAATGAATCCCGGCGAAATCAGGATGTGAGAAAATAACCTCCCCTGCCGCGGGTCCGGATACAAAGACAAGGTTGATTACTCCAGCCGGCAGACCTGCTTCCATTAATATTTCCATGATCACACTGGCAGAATAAACTGCCGTTTTCGCGGGCTTCCACACGGAAACATTTCCCATGATGACCGGAGCCACTGGTAAATTCCCCGCAATTGAGGTGAAATTGAATGGTGTCAGCGCGAACACAAAACCCTCGAGAGGCCTGAATTCGTTGTAATTCCACATTCCAGGATTTGACTGCGGTTGCATGGCATAAATTTCTGTCATGCATTTTACGCCAAAACGATAGAAATCGGCCAATTCGCAGGCAGCATCAATCTCGGCCTGGCAGGCATTTTTTGACTGTCCCAACATGGTAGCAGCATTGAGTTTAGAGCGGTAGGGCCCTGCAATCAGATCAGCAGCTTTGAGAAACACGGCAGCGCGATGTTGCCATGGGGTATTGGCCCACTCATTTTTAGCTTTTAAGGCTGCTTTGATTGCTTGCAGCACGTGTGATTTATCGCCCTGATGATAGCACCCAAGCTTGTGTGCCAAATCATGGGGCGGAAACATCTCAACTTTTTTCCCGGATCTGACCTCCTGACCATTGATGATCATTGGTAAATCGACCTGCATAGCCCGTAATTCCTGAATTTTTAACTGCAATTCCAGACGTTCAGGCGATCCGGGAGCATAACTTTTTATAGGCTCATTGACAGGAATTGGAACATTGTAAAATCCGGTTGACATATTGTTGTTTTTTTGTATTATTGCATTAGATTGAACTGACCAACTATTAATATTGATCATGCAAATCTAGGGGATCTCTGTCTCAAATTTGCTAATAAATGTCACCTTTATACATTGGAGATAGAATTTGTATTTATTTATGAATCATCATGTAGCCGTTTGGATATAGATGCCAAAAAAATCAGAAAGCGGATTAAAAGGTAAATATGCCCTGTTACCCAAACAGGAACTAGGGCTTATAATGTTCTTTTTCTATCTCGATCTCCTGTTGCTGGCCGGGGCTCTGGTAGTCATCGTCCTTGATCTGTTTAATTTTTTCCACGGAAGTTATTTTGTACCGGCACTATCCTTTCTAGGCATTTTCATCCTTGTTCTTTTCTTTCTTAGAGAGGGGAAAAAAGATTCTGCGTTAAACACCCTGGTCCTTATCCCCTTCCCTGCCTATTTTCTGATGATCTCCCCACAGTTTGCACTGTTCCCTCCGAAATCATCCTTTCAGTATGAAATTTACCTATACTTAGCCGGCGCTGCATTCTTCTTGCTATTTTCATCTAAAAGACGTCAAATTATTAGCTATCTGCTTGTTACGACTTCTGTATTGACAGGGCACCTAATCGAATTCGCTGACAAGGATCTTCTCTTTAAGCTCAACTGGAACATAACCGGTACTTTGCATCCTTTGTTGATATATCTTCTTATAAGTCTGTCAGGGTTCATTTTATACCTGATTTCGCACCAGCGTTTGGCTGACAAGAACCAGATCATTGAATCGCTCAGTGAGAATCAAATCCGCATATTCCATCAATTCTTTGAAGGGATTCTCCGGTTTTCAATCGATCGCGATGAATTCGGAGAGCGTACCGGATACACTGTAACCTACGTAAATCCAGCCTTTGAAGAATTTTTTGAGGTCAGGAACTCAGAGGTCAGGGAGATGCCCGCGCACCTATTGTTTCAGAAATTGTTCAGGGACGAAGTGGATTGGCAATCGCTGATAGATCCGGTTAAGCGTATCAGAAAGGAGATATTGGTGCCGCATACCGGAAAATGGTACCGGGTAAGCTCGATCCCAGTCGACAATGATCAGATGATCTTTTTCTTCGAGAGCATCACCAGCATCAAAAATACACTGAAGGAGCTGAATTTCAGCAAACACCGCTACAAGCTATTGCTGGAAACTATTCCGGATATGTTTTTCGTCATTGACAAGGATGGAACCTACATTGATTATGTGCCTAAATCGGACAGCGGTATTGACATGCTTGCCAGTGAAATTATTGGAAGTACGATTTTTGAGGTTGGTTTTTCTGCCAGGATGGTTACCCAGGTTAGTAAATCGATAAAATCTGTTATCTCGAAAAACAGTATCGAAACCATCGAGTACGCCCTGGAGGTAAAAGGGAAAGGTTCTTGCTTCTTTGAAATGAGGATGGTTAAACTCAACTCCAACTCGGTCATGGCTGTTTCAAGAGACATATCCAAACAAAAATTTGCTGTCCTGGCCATTGAGGAGGCTAGAAAAAAAGCGGAAGAAGCCGATATGCTCAAGGCTGCCTTCCTGCAGAATATTTCGCATGAAGTGCGCACTCCGCTGAATGCCATTGTCGGGTTTTCCAATGTATTGCTGACCGATGAAGTCTCGCGCCCCGAACGACTGAATTATTTACAGATCATCACCCGGAATTGTCAGATCCTGCTGCATGTGTTCAGTGATACCATCAAACTTTCTAAAATTCAGAGCGGGGTTGAAAAGGTGGTGAAACAATTTTACAACCTCAATGGATTGGTGAATGACCTTAACCGCCAGTTTATGTACGAAAAGGAACAACTGGAAAAAGATCACCTCAAACTCATTCCGGTTAAAGGGAATGACCATCCCAAATTTTCAATTGTCTGTGATGGGAACAAGATCAAAGACATCATGGAAAGCCTGATGGACAATGCCATAAAATTTACAGAGGAGGGAGAGATTGAATTCGGTTACCACATGGATGACAATTCGACCATTGAGTTTTTCGTTAGGGATACCGGAATTGGAATTCCGGAAGACCAGTTCAGTAAAATTTTCGACCGGTTTTACCAGATCGATTTGAGAATAAAGCGAACCTACGGGGGATCGGGTATCGGGCTTTCGCTTGCAAACGATTTTGTTAAAATGCTGGGTAGCAAGATCAAAGTTGAATCAACTCCGGGAGTCGGATCAAGATTTTCTTTCACGATTAGTTATGATGATGCAACCAGCCACCTACGGATTGTTTAATCCGTGCGGGTAAATGCTCAAACAGACTTATCAGGATAAAGGGTCAGACACTCCTTCAATGTACCAAATTGGTGGTTTTTCAGGCTAAAATATTTGATCAGGCTCCTAAGCCGCTCTACCAAAATATCTCCTGAATTCCTGACAATATAAGAGGGTAATTTCACCTCAGGTGACAAAAGATCGGCAAACTCCCATGGGTGAAAATAGATGTTGAGATAGCCATCCTTCAATATCGATCTTTGGCACAAACGTTTGTAAATACTGATCGGAAAATTGTGCAGTGAAAGCCAAAACAGCGGTAATCTGAACAGGGCAGAAACGGAGGCGGGAATCTGGCAGAGTCCATTTTCATAGAAAATACGTCGCGGTTTGCTCAGGTTATTGTACTTTCCTGGTAAGAAAGTAGGATTTAAAGAGGAGTTATACATGTATCCGGCCTCAATAACCGGCAATGCTTCAAGAGGGGCCATGTTTGGCATTCTAAATCCGAGTATCTTAGTCCCGGTTAACTGCTCCAGAACTCTTTTTGATTCTCCCAGATCCTTTGGTTCGAAGGTTGCATGGAAATAACCATGTGAGGCCACCTCATGCCCTTCATTTACCATTCTGTCGATCAAATCTGTGGCATGAAGTGCGAAGTTTGCCGTGCAAAAAAAAGTGGCCTTCACTTTTTCCTGGCGCAGCAAATCGAGTATACGCTCTGTTCCTATTTTTGAGATTGACATTTGCTGCTCAAAATTCAGCGTCTTAGTATAGGGGAGTGGATTGTCAAATTCCTCAATATCGAAACTTAGAAATATCATACTATTCTGAGCCTTTAAAATTCGTTGACTTTACAATGTAGAGTGGCCGGTCTTTTACCTGCATAAACATCTTCCCAATGTATATCCCAATAATACCCAAAACACAAAGCTGCAACCCCGAGAAAAATACAACTGTAAGTATTACAGAACCCCAACCATAAGCATAATGGCCCGAATAATAATAGGACCATATAACATAAGGAAGATACAGAAACGAAAGCAATGAGAGAGTAAAGCCAAGATATACAGCCATGTAGAGTGGACGAGTGCTTAATGAAGTTATGCCATTAAAGGCAAATTTCAACATTTTCCGAAAAGTATATTTGCTGCTACCCGAATGTCGGGCATCCGGATGGTAATCAATGGCAATCTGCTTAAAACCAACCCATTTAATCAATCCCCGAATAAAAAGGTCATTCTCTTTAAATCTGGAAAATACATCGGCTACTCGTCTGTCTATCAATCTAAAATCAGAGGTCCCTTTCTCTATTTTGATGTCTGATAACCAACTTATAAAGTAGTAGAAACCGTTTGAAGTTTTTCGCTTCAAATAGGAAAGGTTTTCACTCTCTTCCCTTCGCGTATAAACAACATCGAACCCCTCCTCCCATTTTGAGAGAAGCTTGACTATGATTTCCGGAGGATGTTGCAAATCGCAATCCATAGAAATAACGCAATCTCCATTGGCGCTATCAAGCCCGGCTTTAAGTGCATTTTGATGGCCAAAATTTCTGGACAATTCGATATAAAATAATCCTTCCTGACTAATGGAAAGATTCTTGATCTTTTCCAAGGTATCATCTGTACTTCCGTCATCTATAAAAATCAACTCCAGATCGTAAAGGTCGTATGGAAAACAAGATTTTATCCGTTCGTCTATTATTTCGATATTTCCCGACTCATTGTGCGCCGGAAGTACTATTGAAACAAGTTTCTTTTTCATTCCGAAGGATTTGTTAAGTAGTTATCCGATTTTCTAAATAGCATCTCGTAGACAATTGTCAGCCAGATAAGGGTGCAAGGCAATGCCTGCAAAGCATATGGCCTGATAACCTGCCGATACAACGGTCCTGGAAACAAATCTGAAGGTCCAAAGCTTGAGACGACGATCCCAAAGATAATCAGAAATAAGCTCCATACGGAATAGGGACGCGGTTGAATAACAAACCATATTGCTACTCCTGTAAGTGCAATGATATAAGTATTTGGTTCACTTCCGGTACTGAACAACACGGTAAAGATTAAAACGGATGCAAGCGTCAGCAACTGAAAGCTGTTTTGCCGGTACTCCCTGATTCTCAGGTAAGGCAGTGCGAAAAGGAGAAGCGCTCCAAGGAGTATCGGTAGATTGGAAAATTCAAAGTTTCCGGTGGATTTGTGGACCATACCCAAAAAAGAAACATTTTGCTGAAGTGCACTCCCATTGCCCTGGTTCTTAATGACCAACTCGTTAAACCAATCCTTGTATTGACCGGTTATAAACCCGGGCGACGAAATAAACATTGGAAGTACAAAAAATACGATACCCCAGATGACACTCCAAAGTATCAGTTTAGGCTTATTTTTAGAGAAGAAGAAAAAGGCAAATCCAACGATTCCATACAGCTTCACAAAGGTTCCAAGCATAATCATAAAAGCGGCCCAACCATCCTTCTCCTTCCTGATAAAGGTATAAGACAATATAATAAGGGCGGCAGTTGCAGTGTTGAACTGCACATTTGTTTGGGCGATAATCATCGAATTGGTGCAAATCAAAAGAATAGCCAGCTGTTGCCAGGGTTTTAATGGCAACTCCTTTATTGCAAAATACAACACCACTGCCAAAAAGACCAGCCAAAGTGTGGTTCCTATCAGGTCGGGCATTAAAGCAAAAGGGGCTATTACGACTCCAAATACCGGGCCGTAATGGTTCACATCATCGAAAAACTGGGGCCGATGCTGATAAAGAGGAAATTGTTCAACAGTATTTAGGAAAACGTATTTGTAAATCTTGTAATTGTTGTGTACACGCCCTGTAAGAGAGTTAAAAATGCCCATAAAGACCGAAATAGCTATCCACAAATAAAGGAATACCCTTCCATCTTTGAAGAATGGCTTACTGAAAAAGAGCTCAAATTTCTTTCCGGTCTGCATCATGAAGGATTAGATTTTTTTAGTTCTTTATTGCCCTGATCAATCCTCGTCTAAGATAGGGAGCTTTTAGTTTTCTGTCAGTATAGATGATTAAAAAGCCTTCAGAATGAGATGTTTCGAATCCATTTTGTTTCAGTATCCCATTCAACTCCCGTTCATCTTCAGCTTTGTGATAGGTGCATATTGCCACTTTCAATGACTTTCCTTCACTGAAGATTCTTTTACAACCACTCAATACTTTAGATTCTGCTCCCTCAACATCAATTTTCAGAAACGCCAGTTTTTCTTCAGGCGAAAAGTAATCATCCAAGGTTGTACATTTGGCGTTGGTGACATCACCGGCGAATTTATTCACAATCGTCACTTTCTCTTTCCAGGGGGCAAAGGTCGCTTTCAGCGGTTCAATCCACTCCTTTCCACTTTCGAAGAGTACAATCCGTCCGGCCTGCTCGACATTGCTTAAAGCAAAAATTCCTTCTGCGGCACCGATATCAACCAAAACATCACCCTTTTCAACTTTGAAACCATCTGTTTCGTAACAATGCGGGCTCCGGATGTCCTGTTCCTTTCTAAGCTCATTGAAACTTAATCTGATTCTCTTTTTACCCCATCTTTTCTTAAAATAGAGTCTTTTCCCTTCGTGCATCACATAATGCAACCCGGTTTCCGTATCATAGAGAACTTCGATACTATCTTCGATGTACTCATCCTGAAAGCAGTAAGGAATCATGGCAATCCTTCGATTTTTTATATAATCAAGGACGATACTAATCTCCTCACTAATAGGCTCTTTTAATCCGGTATAATAGGCAAGAATATTTGACCTGAGCACATGGGCAACAATTTTTTTCCGAAAAAATTTAGGTACAATAATGCGGTAAACAGCTGTATTCAGTAAATTCATGTAAATTAAATTATGTATTCAAAACAACTGTTTTGGCAGGAAGTTTGATCGGTAAAGTTAAAAAAATCGTTGGCAACATACAAAAATTAATAAAGAAGCCACAAAAAGGAGAAGTGGGAATAGGTCTAAACTGGAATATTAAATATGATTCCTTTAAACCCGAATTATCAGATAGATTGCGTAACAGGCAACTATTTTTTATCAATCTAAATCATTTTTTTAGTCGAGTATTAAAATATTCAACTAAATTTAACCGCTATTGAAGATGGAATTGATCCATACACCACGACTAAACGAACTTATCGATGATCATTGGGTTTGAAGCAAAAAGGCTATTTCAGAATTTTTCGGGATTAGGCAACTACAGCCGAAATACTGTGAATTTGTTGGCCCGTTTTTATCCAGAGAACAGTTACCTGCTTTTTGCCCCAAAGCTTACATCGCTTTTTATTCCGCCGCAATCCGTCGAGGTCATATCGCCGCAATCCAAATTCTTCAAACGGTTCAGGTCCTATTGGAGAATGTACAGAGTGGCAGGATTGGCAAAAAAATATCATGCGGATATTTTCCATGGACTTAGCCACAATTTGCCTGTTGGAATAGAAAAAAAAGGAATTCCTTCAATCGTGACTATTCATGATCTTATTTTCCTTAGGTTCCCTGAATTTTATAATCAAATTGACCGCAAACTCTACCTCCTCAACACTTTGAGCAGCTGTCGGAGATGTACGAAAATATTGGCTATCAGCCATCAAACCAAAGAAGACATCATCAATTATCTGGGTATTGGGGAAGAGAAGATTACGGTTCTTCATCAATCCTGCGACAAAAGATTTTATGAACAGGTCGATGAGGATCAGAAAGATTCAATTCGTAAGAAATACGATCTTCCCGAGAAATTCATTCTTTGTGTTGGTACCATTGAACAACGGAAAAATCAGCTGGCAATTTTGAAAGGGGTCGTTAGCGAGAAGCTAACCATTCCGGTAGTTCTTTTGGGGAAACCGACCGATTACAAAAGGTTACTGGACGAATTTATCATTGAATCAGGCATTCGGAAACAGTTGATTTTCCTGCACAATACCGATTTTTCAGATCTTCGGGCTATTTACCAATTGGCTGAGATAATGGTCTATCCCTCCTTCTTTGAAGGGTTTGGATTACCTGTCCTTGAAGCACAAGCGTCAGGATGCCCGGTTATCACCTCAAATATCAGCAGTATGCCCGAAGCTGGAGGAGATGGCGCGGTCTATGTAGATCCATCGAATAGTTCGGAAATCGGATTGGCGATCAGGAAGATTTTGACAGACCAGAAATTTAAAGCGGAGCTGATTCAAAAAGGGACTGCCAATGCCCTGTTGTTCAATGACCAGGCTGTCGGAGAAAAATTGGTCAAATTATACCAATCACTTGTCAAACACAGTTGAGGGAAAAATATTCCAGGCAGCAGTTAAGCCCTGTTAACGCACGTAGTTATCTGTTCCTGAACCGCTTCCCTTTTCTCCGAAGAGTAGTTAACCGACTTTACACTTAACCATTTTCCGGAAAAAGCCGCGGTGAAGTAATACTCAACCAACCTGGCATAAATTCGCCTGTAAACTTGAAGCGGACGGATAAAGAACAGGAGGGCTCCCGAAAGAGCTGGGATTGCACCAAGCAACAAACCGTTTAAAATCAATATCAGGTGCATGGATAATGATTTCCACTCATTTTCGTGTTTCGAAATATAGAGATGTCTGGAGATATAAACCTCCGTCTTTGTCAGAACCGTTACCTCCAAATTCAAGCGTGATGAACCACCATGCATGTGACCAACTTCCGAGGTTTTAAGCGAAATTATCTCTCCACCCTTCTCCATGGCTCTCCGGCAAAAATCAACATCTTCGAAATACATCCAATAGTCTTCGTCCCATTTGCCAAGCTGGAAAAACCCATCCCTTTTGATCATAAACACTGATCCGGAAACCCAATCGGGATAGACATAATGCTTGGTTTGAACAATTGTATCTTCAATGGGTCCTTGAAAAACCCTTCGGATGGATCTTAGCCATCCTGTTAAGGTCCCGGGAGTTAAAAATTTTCCATAAGGACGATCTTTTGATCCGTCCTCCCTGACCTGACTACAGGAAACAATGGAATATTGGGGTCTTACCTGAATCTCTTCAAGCATATCGTACAATGCATCTGCCGAAACTGTCGTATCGGGATTCAAAAATAAAAATGTACGCCCCTGGCTGACTGAAGCTCCAAGATTGCATCCATTGGCAAAACCAGAGTTTCCGGTATTGGAAATAAATATGAATTCAGGGAACCTACGGATGTTCTCCTCGAGACTTCCATCGTTAGAATGGTTATCAACAACTACAACCTCCAGTGAAAAGCGGCTATCCTCTATCACCTGAATAGATTCAAGACATCTGGCGAGTTTTTCTCCGCCTCTGTAGTTAACAATTATGATAGATAAATCTTTCAACCAATCTGATATTTAAAAACAGTACAAGTAATAGAACTAAATGTTAATCCCAACTTTGACAATTTGGTTACCCAATAGTTTAATCAATAAATCGAAAATTTGTCTTGATTGATGAATCAAAAATATCGCAACATTGGGTGAGATAACCGATTTTTCAGTAAATTGAGCCTCTGAATCAATGAAAAGTCCTAATACTTCAACAAAATGAAAAGAAAATTTTTTGTAACTTTAATTTTGGCACTGGTTGCACATTTTGGTTTTTCCCAATCGAAATTTAATGGATTGGACATGAATCTGGGAAATCTTTACAGAACGTCGGATGCCAAAACCCGTTCTATCAGTCCTGAAAATTTTACTGGCGAAAAGGGAAAAGGAGGGATGGCAAATCCCGCCGACAAAGGAAAACCCAATACTGCCAATGCCGCTAATGCAGCCCGGGATTTGGGCCAGGGATGGAAAATAAATCCCTTTATCGAAATCAAACCAGGTCAGACTTTTACGCTAGCCGAGATGGAAGGCCCCGGGGCTATTCAGCATATCTGGATGACCCCTACCGGGAATTGGCGTTTCTCTATTCTGCGCATCTACTGGGACGGTGAAAAAGAGCCCTCAGTCGAGTGTCCCGTGGGCGATTTTTTTGGCCAGGGTTGGAATACGTACGCGCAACTGACCTCATTACCGGTATGTGTTAATCCCGGAAGTGCCTTCAATTGTTATTGGGCCATGCCATTCCACAAGAAATGCAAAATAACCATGGAGAACATCAACGACAAGGATGCCATGTCGGTATATTACCAGATTGATTATACTTTGACAGAAATACCAGCAGATGCAGCCTATTTCCATGCGCAATTCCGTCGTACCAACCCGGTTGAATCTTCTATTTATACCATCGTCGACGGTATAAAAGGCAAGGGTCAGTTTGTGGGCCTTTACATGGCCTGGGGCGCCACCAACAATGGCTGGTGGGGTGAAGGAGAGATAAAATTTTACATTGATGGTGACAGCCAATTCCCAACAATTTGCGGTACCGGTACTGAAGATTATTTTTGCGGATCCTACAATTTTGACCGTGACGGAAAATACAAGGAGTTTTGCACTCCCTATTCAGGATTACACCAAGTGATTCGTCCCACCGGAGATTACAAGGTGATGATGAGATTTGGGCTATATCGTTGGCACATTGTGGATCCAATACGTTTCGAAAAAGATCTGAAAATAACGATTCAGGATTTGGGATGGCACCACGGGGGACGTTACCTGGCTCAACATTCAGACATTGCCTCCACATGCTTCTGGTACCAGACCGATCCGCATACCACATTTCCAAAACTTCCTGAATGGAGGGAGTTAGAGGTAAATTAATAATTTATCCCCTGATAATAAGGGCTTTCAGAATGTGCCACACCATGTTGGGATTTTCTTTCAAACGGCGGGTAGAATAATTAAACCATTGGGTGCCAAATGGAAGATATACCCGCATGGTGTAGCCCTTTTCAACAATTGATTTACGTAATTTGGGATTTACTCCGTACAACATCTGAAATTCGTACTTCTCTTTGGGAATGTTGAGCCGCTTAATCAGAAGCATAGATTGTTCAACCAGGTAACGGTCATGTGTCGCAATCCCCACAAAGATGTCGTTCTTTAACATGAATTCGAGATCCTCCATGAAATGATCACGAACTTCCTGGTACCCTTTGAAAGCGATTGATTTGTCCTCTATGTAGATCCCTTTGCACAAACGGAAATTGAGGGGGGAAGTGGTAGTGTCACTTGCCATCAGGTTTTTTACATCGTCAAGTGTTCGCCTCATATAAGCCTGAATGACCAATCCAACTCGCTTGGGAAATTCATTTCTCAGCCTGTTGTATAGGTTAATTTCATCGTCTGTACAGGTCGAATCCTCCATGTCGATCCGAATGAAACTATTGTATTTATCGGCAACTGCTACTATTTCCCTGATAATCCTGTAACAAGCCTCCTTGTCGAGCAAGAGACCAAACATAGAAGGTTTGACTGAAAAATTCCCTTTGATTTTTCTGGATGAAAACTGTTCAATCACTTCGATGTACTGAATTTTAAAGGATTCAGCTTCTTCGAGCCTGGTGATGAATTCACCCAATATGTCAATGGTAACAGCGCATCCTTCGGAGTTAATCTTTTCTGATTCACGAATGGCATCCGCGAGGTACTCTCCAGAGATGTACCTTTTGGAGAAAATCCATACCAAACGTTTGGGGATATAAGGAAGAACAGTTGCTATCAGTCGATTAATCATCATCAATTTAACTCTTGGTTGTACATGTAAAAGTAGCGATGCCCACTTAGTCAATCTATGATGTTTATCAACTCATCAAAATATTTGGAAGAGAAACGACTGGATGAAAATTTTACTCTGACATTTGTAGAATCAACAATTATTCCTTCCTTTCATCAGCGCATATTTTGGTTTTCAATGGTCTGATGGAATACCCACATATTCATTTTCGGTTGGTGTGAATAATTCCTCATGTCTATTTCATGCTGGATGAAAAACAATATTATAAACAAATGAAAAATAGCCCGACCGACATTGCGGATAAAACATTTCAGCTATATTTGTCTCTCTTTTATCAAGATACTAGAACGTCACTATTATAATATGAAGAATTCAACGATTGTTTCTGTAGTACTGGGAGTTGCTGTTGCCTTACTCTACCTGCTTCATTTCATGGGAAATAAAAGTAGCATGAACCAAAAAGGCAATAACAACTCAGAATCGTCAAAATCAGTTTCAATTGCTTATGTCAAAATGGATTCAGTTCTTTTCACTTACGAACTGGCAAAGAAACTGACCGCCAATCTTCAGGTAAACCAGGAGTCCTTCAAGAAGGAGTACAGCGCCAAAAGAATAAAATTCGAAAAGGAGGCTGCTGCCTTTCAGGAAAAGGTACAAAGAGGAGGCTTCCTGACCGAGGAGAGGGCCAAGCTCGAACAGGAAAGATTGGTCGGACAGCAACAGGAGATTGAAAGGCTCGACTATGAACTTACGCAGAAGCTCAATGAAATGCAGAGTCAAATCAACCAGCAAATCATCGACAGTATCTCCTCTTTCCTCAAGAGCTACAATGCAGACAAAAAATACGACATCATCCTTAACAGCTCGAGCATGCTCGAAGGAACCCCAAAATTCAACATCACCAAAGATGTCGCTGTTGGTTTGAACAAAAGGTACAAACCCTGATCCTCCGGGCCAGAAAAAATTTCTGAGCTTCCCATGGTTTTGTTTAAGGAACTTATCCGGTCACTATGTCAAAATTCAGGGCCTATCTTGATCGGCAACAACCGCTATTGGTTACAGAACAACGCTCTATCCCTGTAAACAAGAGTTCCCTGTTTGTTACAATACCCTGCTTTGATGAGCCCGACCTCATCCGCTCGCTCGAATCACTTGCCGCCTGTTCACCTCCTTCCTGCGATGTAACAGTCATCGTTGTAGTTAACTCCTCTGACCAAACTCCACCCATGCAATTGCTAAATAACCTAAAAACCATTCAATCTGTTCAGGCATGGGTAGATAATGGCATAAGTCCATTCTTTCAACTTCGGCTTTTGCATACTCCCGCTTTGCCCTCAAAATGGGCAGGAGTAGGTTGGGCAAGAAAAATTGCCATGGATGAAGCCATCCGATGCCTTGATCAGTCGGGAATGGAAGAGGGTATCCTGGTAGGATTTGATGCTGACAGTCTGGTTTCCGGAAACTACTTCACAGCCATCAAAACGACT
>JAVHPO010000368.1:22126-31741 GCA_036170635.1 Prolixibacteraceae bacterium
AGGGAAAATCCCCGTTACAATTTTGTTACACTTAATTTTAGCCATCCCGTTGACGATCCCACGTTACCAAACTCCCTGCGCGAAGGAATAATCCAATACGAGCTTTACCTGCGATACCTTCGAAATGCCATGCAATGGTGTGGTTACCCGCATTCCATTCATACCGTAGGGTCTAGTTTTGCCGTCAAAGCCAGCTCTTATGTGAAGCAGGGAGGCATGAACAGAAGACAAGCAGGGGAAGATTTTCACTTTTTGCACAAGATGGTTTTGCTGGGCGAATACGGAACTGTCAAAGACGCAACAGTTTATCCTGCAGCCCGGATATCCCACAGGGTACCGTTTGGAACGGGCGCTGCATTGAAAAAGTGGGAGGAAGGCGATAGGGAACTCTACTCCACCTATGCCTTAAACTCCTTCGATACTTTACGTCCCCTGTTCAGAAATCCGGGTCTATTCTTTAATGCCGACAGGGTTACCTGGTTAGAGTTGATTGAGCCGGTTGATCCTGTTTTGCAGAATTATCTAGTGCAGACAGAAACCCTGAACCGGTTAGATGAACTGAAAAAAAACTGCTCGGATTTGAAGATGTTTACCAGAAGATTCTACCATCTGGTCAACGCTTTTTGGATCATTCAATACCTCAACCTTAGTGAATCAAGGGATGGAGGGAAGGGAATTTTGGTGGAAGAAGCATCAAAGCTCTTAACTAAATTAGAAGTGGCAACATCCGGAGATATGAATGCCAGGGATTTATTGGAAATTTACCGGGAACTGGACTTCAATAAATAACTAAAAAAAATTCCAAAATTTTCGTTACGAGCGGGATTCGCTAACAAAAAGTTTCCAAAGTTTAAATGTAAGGGCATTAATTGACCGTAACATAAAACTTTGGAAACTTTAGCGCAATTATTCCGCCAGCTCTTCCAGTTGAATCATCAACTGGTCCTTGCGTACTTTATCACCTTCCGATACAAGAACCTCCTTCACCGTACCTGCAAAAGGCATTTCAAGGATGGTTTGCATCTTCATGGCCTCATATTTGAGCAGTTTATCTCCGACATGAACCTCCTGTCCGGATTTTACATAAACTTCTAAAATCGTTCCCGGAATAAAGGAGCGTATCTCGTTCAAGTCAGCCGGCTGCCACCTCTTCCGCATACCGTATTTCTTGGTATGCAATGTGTAGTATTGTGCCGTATTGACGACGAATACCTCATATTTTGGTCTATTCTCTTCCATAATGGTCTGTTTATTTAGATCAATTGATGATCAGAATGGAGGAACTCCATGTTTTTTTGCCGGTCTCTTGTCGACCTTGTGTTCTGAAATTTCGAGAGAGTGAATCAGGCGTGCACGTGTTTCGAGTGGCTCAATCACCTCATCGATGTAGCCTTTGGAGGCAGCTACAAATGGATTGGCAAACTTATCCTTGTACTCCTGAACCTTCTGTTTGCGCATTTCAGCCGGATTCTCAGCCTCATCAATTTCTTTGCGGAAGACAATATTTGCGGCACCTTCGGGACCCATCACTGCAATCTCGGCTGTTGGCCAGGCGTAGACGAAGTCGGCTCCCAGGTGCCGTGAATTCATGGCAATGTAACCCCCTCCATAAGCTTTACGAATGATCACCGTAACCTTCGGAACAGTCGCTTCACTGTATGCATACAATAGTTTGGCTCCATGACGGATCACCCCAGCGTGCTCCTGATCAACTCCCGGCAGGTAACCCGGCATGTCTTCGAGGGTCACGATAGGAATGTTGAAAGCATCGCAATAGCGGACAAAACGGGCGGCTTTATCCGAACTGTCGCAATCCAGAACACCTGCCAGGTACATTGGTTGGTTGGCAACAAAACCTACAGTATTTCCGGCAATACGGCCAAATCCGATGACGATGTTACGGGCAAAAAGCTCCATGATCTCAAAAAAGTCTGAGCTGTCCAAAATAGCTTTGATGATGTCGCGGATATCATATGGATAATGCGGGTCACTTGGGACGATGTCTTCGATGCTCGTGGGAAAGGTCGGGGCCTGAGTTGGGAAACGAAGCGCCTTTTGCGTATTGTTCCAGGGAATAAAGGAGATCAGCTTCTTAATCTGCTCGAAACATTCATCTTCGCTCAGGGCATAGAAATGGGCATTCCCGGTTATTTCACTGTGTACAAGGGCGCCACCTAACTCTTCCATCGAAATCTCTTCGCCAAGTACCGTCTTTATCACACTTGGACCTGTAATAAACATCTTGGAAATGTTCTCGACCACAAAAACGAAATCGGTAAGTGCCGGTGAATAAACTGCACCACCGGCACATGGGCCGAGGATAACCGACAGCTGTGGAATAACGCCGGAAGCCTCTGTATTTCGGTAAAATATCTCACCATATCCTGCTAAGGAGTTAACCCCCTCCTGAATACGCGCACCACCCGAATCGTTGATCCCAATAATTGGAACCCTCATTTTAAGCGCGTGATCCATAATTTTAGTAATCTTGCGGGCATGCATAAGACCTAGAGATCCACCTGCGACGGTGAAATCCTGCGCATAAATACAAACAGGCTGGTTATACATGGTCCCGGTTCCAATGATGACGCCATCACCGTGTAAAACCTTTTTCTCCATGTCGAAATCTTTTCCTGTGTGCTCGACAAAGAGGTCATACTCATGAAAAGAGTTTTCGTCAAGGATCGCTTTGATCCTTTCGCGGGCAGTCTTTTTGCCCATGGCAACCTGTTTCCCTATGGCTGCTTCGCCACCACCTTGCTGAGCCTCTTTCTTTCTCCTGCGAAGGTCTAGGATGTTTCTTTTTAATGACATAATCTGTAGCTGTTTACTTATGTTTTGTCCTAAATAAGAACTGATTTTTGGACCGAATATGGTGCGACAAAAATACAAAAATTATTCTCTTCGGCTTTATATGAAGGAAGATTGCCTCTGGATGTTTCAGGAATAATCAACTATTAACCTGATATTCAATTGAATTATTTCGACGCTCTTTTGTAAAGTACAAGCGCTATCATGGCGTAAAGTATATTGGGAAGCCATACTGCAAGCAATACATTGAAACCAGCCTTGAAGGCAAAAATGGTACTAACCTGCATAAACATAATGTAAGAAAAACTGAGCAACAGACCTAATCCGAGGTGAATACCAATTCCTCCCCTGGTCTTTCTGGATGCGAGTGAAACACCAATGATCGTCAAAATAAAAGTGCTGATAGGCCCCGAGGTACGCTGATATTTTTCCTTCTCATAACTTGATACGTTGTCTACACCCCTTAATTTCAGGTCTTTAATGTATTTATTTAGTTGCCAATAATCCATGGTCTCCTCTTTGGAACTTTGCTGTCCAAATTCGCCTGGTGTCATCTTAAGTGTTGAGTCAATCTGTGTACCTTTGGAAATTTTCTCCACATTGCCACTCATGTCCCTGATAAAATAGTCGTGGATGACCCACTTCTTCTTTTCCCGGTCCCACTTGATGTAATCAGCCATCAATTTGGATTTTAGCTTAGTTCCCTCAAATTTTTCGATGGTAAATTTATAGCCTACATCACCCCGGTTACTGTAACTTTTCATGTAGATAAACAATCCAGGTTCCAACTGCCGGTGGATGTTTTTATCCGTATTGATGTATTCATTCTTGATGTAAGTAGTGCGGAAATTCACCCTCGACAAGGCAGTTGGAGGGATGATGAAATTGCCCAGTATCCATGACATGCCGGCAATAATACCGGAGGCAACCAGATAAGGCCGCATCATTCTGCGGTAACTGATCCCACTCGATTGCATAGCTATTATCTCAGAGTTGTAGGCCATCTTCGAGGTAAAATAAATGACCGCAATGAAGGTAAACAGCGCACTGAAAAGATTGGTGAAATAGGGAATAAAAGGGAGGTAATAATCGAATATGATGGCTTTCAGGGGAGCTTTTTTTGAGATAAAGTCATCAATGTTTTCGGAGATGTCAAAGATGATAGAGATACTAATAATCAAAGCGATAGCCAGGAAGAAAGTTCCCAGGTATTTTTTGATGATGTATCTGTCTATGCGTTGTAAATACTTTTTGCCCATCCGTACAAAGGTAATAATGTAAACTCAATCAGAGTCTGTTGCGCAGTTGTTTTACCATCTGTTCTTTCCAGGGCTTAAAAGTACCCTGAAAAATCTGAATTCTGGCCTCATCTACCAGCCAAAGATAAAAAGCCAGATTGTGTACGCTTCCGATCATTGGACCAAGCATCTCTCCAGCCTGAAACAGGTGACGCAAGTAGGCCTTGGTATATTGTTGATCGACGAAGGATGTCCCTTCCGGATCAACCGGGGAGAAATCCGTGGCCCATTTGTTGTTTCGGATATTGATCACTCCGTTGCGGGTAAACAGCATGCCATTGCGGCCATTGCGGGTTGGCATCACGCAATCAAACATATCGATTCCCCTGTCAATCCCTTCCAGAATATTCACAGGATTCCCAACCCCCATCAGGTATCGTGGTTTATCGGTTGGCAAAACATCGTTGACAACTTCTATCATGGCATACATATCTTCCTCCTTCTCTCCCACCGAGAGACCACCAATAGCATATCCATCAGCCTGGTAGATCGAAACATATTCGGCCGCCTTTATCCTTAGATCAGGATATACACACCCCTGAACGATGGGAAAAAGCGTTTGTTCGTAACCGTATTTGGGATTCGTGGAAGCAAATTGATTCATGCAACGATCCAACCACCGTTGTGTTAATTCGAGCGACTTTCTGGCGTAGTCATAATCGGCATCTCCGGGTGTACATTCATCAAATGCCATGATGATGTCGGCTCCAATGGATCTTTGAATGTCTACCACACGCTCCGGTGTAAACAAATGACGTGAGCCGTCTATGTGCGATTGAAATTTAGCGCCCTCTTCCGTAATTTTACGGATGTCGCCAAGCGAAAATACCTGAAATCCTCCGCTATCGGTTAAAATGGGTTTGTCCCAACCATTGAAACGGTGCAAGCCACCTGCGCTTTCAAGCACCTCAACACCCGGACGCAGATAAAGATGGTAAGTGTTTCCTAAAATAATCCGGGCTTTGATATCCTCTTTCAGATCTTTGAAATGGATACCCTTAACCGAACCGACTGTCCCAACCGGCATAAAAACCGGAGTCTCAACCACCCCGTGCCCAGTATGGAACTTTCCTGCACGCGCTTTAGAATCGCTGGTCGTTTGTTGTAATTCGAACTTCATTCAAAAGATTTCTGGCCGCAAAGATAGTCATTATAGCAAAATAACATTTCCAACCACTAATTGTACTCATTAAAAAAAACTCTCAAAAACGAGGGTACTTAACAAGGCATTGTGTATTTTTGAGGACTTTTGTTTGAATTATGACAGTAGATTTTGGCGGATTTCAGTTTGCGATCGAAGAGTTCATAGGGCTTATTGTATTTGGCCTGGCTTTTTTGCTACAGCTATTCTATGTGATACTACTGATAAAGTTTATATTCAGTGGAAAACAGAAAAATAAGGAACCAAACCTTCCCTCCATTTCCATCATAGTTACATCACGCAATTACCTTGAACAATTGCAGAAGTTATTGCCAACACTACTTTCACAAGATTATCCGGATTTTGAGATCGTTGTAGTGGACGACTGCTCCACCGACGGCACCGACTGGCTGCTTGCAGAGTTGAAAATTAGTCATGGCAACCTGAAAACAACAAAAATTATCCAGGAGACTGACTTTCCGAATGCGCTGGCTATCACCATTGGAGTTAGGGCTTCCAGTAAAGAATGGTTGGTATATTTGAGCCCGCTTTGCAGAATTTCTGACAACCAGTGGCTAAAAAATTATGCACAAAGACTAGAACCGGACAAAGAGGTATCTATAGGTTATATGCACTTCAACGAAGCTATCGGCAGTTACAAGAGTTGGTTGCGTTTTGAGAATTTCACTTCATATCTGCTTTCAGGAGCTGGCCATGCTTGTGGTATGGCCATGCCGGTTTTTGAATTCAACCTGGCATACCGCCGCGAAACATTCCTCGACTTACGCGGATTTGCTGCGGTACTAGATTCTCCATTCAGTGAAAATGAGTTATTCATTAACAAGATCGGTACAAGAAAAAATACCGTCGTTCATAACAACAAATTGACCCCTGTCGCCTTTATCGGTGAGACAGAATGGATTGATCTGGTAGAATTTAAGAAAAAACAACTAATGCTCAGACGGAAGTTCTCCGCAGGGCAACGCTTTTTCCGCACACTCAACCTGATCAGCAGACTTGTTCTTACAGGCTCACTGATCTTTCTAATGATCGTTTCCCCACTGTTATTCTGGATCCTGGGTATTTGGGGTTTTCTGCTCATATTCGAAATGTCATGGATTGCTGTGGCAACAAAAAAAATGGGGGAAAAGAATTTTTTGCCTATGTTACTTGTTTACAAAGCATTCCTTCCTTTTATTAACACCTACTTTGTTATTGTCCAATTATTCACAGGCCAAAAAAGAAAATGGAAATAGCTCAGGGTCAGTCAGGCAATGCAAAAAGGGACATCGAATTGGTTGAAGCTGCCCGCAATGGAAACGAAAAAGCTTACGCCGATCTGATGAAACGCTACAAGGATACCATCTACTTTATGTTGCTGAAGATGATAAATAACCGGACAGATGCTGAGGATCTGACGATTGAAGCATTTGGAAAGGCATTCACCAATATTCACCAATATACACCTCAGTACGCCTTCAGTACCTGGTTGTTTCGTATAGCCTCCAACAATGCCATTGATTTTATGCGAAAGAAAAGAGCGGTGACGGTTCCTCTTGAACCCTCCTCCGGTGACAAGCAAGTTGGTGGTGACTACAACTACAATGCACGGGCCGATGGATACAATCCCGAAGAGAGCATTATCAGGGATCAAAATTCACAAATCCTCCGAAGGATGGTGGCCAAATTGAAACCGCGATACCGCAAGTTGCTTGAGCTGCGTTACTTTCAGGAGTACTCCTACGATGAAATTGCCAAAGAACTGGATCTGCCTCTTGGGACTGTCAAAGTACAGCTTTTCCGCTCCCGTGAGATGCTTTTTGAGTTATTGAAGAACAATGAAATCGCGAAATAATGTGAAAATTGGAAAATGTGGAAATGTGGAAATTAAGGAGGGCAACATTCATGATATACAGCAATATAACAAATAATAGTATAGGATTGGTTCCAAAGTCCCTAATTCTGTCCCTACCACTCAGCCAATTTTCACATTTTCACATTTTCACATTTTCACATTTCCCTATTTCCCTATTTTCACATTAATTTTGGAACTTCTCCTTAAATATTTCCCTGATTTAACTGGCCTTCAAATTAGTCAGTTTGAAGCATTGGGGTCATTGTACCGTGAATGGAACGAAAAAATCAATGTAATTTCCCGGAAGGACATTGATGAATTATATGTGAGGCATGTATTGCATTCCCTGGCGATCGCAAAAATCATCCGCTTCAGACCCGGCACCAATCTGCTCGATGTTGGCACAGGAGGTGGATTCCCTGGTATCCCGCTGGCGATCCTTTTCCCTGATTCAAACTTCACACTGATCGACGCTATTGGGAAGAAAATTATGGTTGTTCAGGAAGTGGTTGATCAATTGCAACTTATCAATGTCAAGGCTCAAAAAAACAGGGTTCAGGAGATTAAATTGCGTTACGATTTCGTCATCAGCAGGGCTGTTACAGCCTTTCCCGACTTTGTGTCCATGGTACGGAAAAATGTTTCTCCTCATTCGGGGAATGCCCTTCCCAATGGAATCATCTACCTGAAAGGGGGTGATTTCGAGGGTGAAATCAGTGCTTTCAAAGCTTCTGCTGAAATTTTTGATCTCTCCAAAATCTTCGAAGAGCCATTTTTTGAAACCAAGAAGGTGATCTATCTGCCTGTCAGGTAATTTAAATAAAATATAAATTTACCTACTATTTGAACAATAGTTTGGACATTATATAAAAAAAAACTATTTTTGCACTCCTTAAATAAGAGAAATAAAGTCGTAAATAAAATATTTCCCAGAGATGAAGAGAACATTTCAACCTTCGAACAGAAAAAGAAAAAATAAGCACGGATTCCGTGAAAGAATGTCAACCTCAAACGGTCGTCGCGTATTGAATGCCCGTCGTGCCAAAGGTCGTCACAAACTAAGCGTTTCAGACGAGCCAAGCCACAAGAGATAGTATACAAATCTTACTGATTTGATAGACAAAAGGTAAAGAACAGGATTCTTTACCTTTTGTCTTTTGTAGCCATTCGAAGGATCATTTGATCCAAAATCCATACCTTTGCCTTGTTTATGATTCAAGTAATGAACATCATCTATGTCATCTTCAATAATACCACTGTTTGAGCAATCCGGATTATCCAAATCATTGATTCAGATTGCCGAAAAGGTTATAGCAGGAAAACGCATTACCCCTGAAGAGGGAATCCTACTTTTTCAGGAAGGGTCCCTCCCATTTTTAGCAGTACTGGCCGATCATGTCCGTCACCGGATCAATGGCAAACAGGTCTTCTTTAACCGCAATATCCACCTCGAACCAACGAATATCTGTGTCAATCATTGTGCTTTCTGCTCCTATCGTAGAAAAAAGGGGGAGGAAGGATGCTGGGAAATGGGCATTGGTGAACTGGTCCAAATGGCCCAGAATCATGCCCTGTCCGGTATCACAGAGATTCACATTGTAGGCGGAGTCCATCCTGACAGGGATGTGCATTTTTATGCCGAGCTGATCGCTGAGATCAGGAAAATTCTTCCGGATGTTCAAATCAAGGCTTTTACTGCCGTGGAGATTGATGCCATGTGCCGTTTTGCGTCGATGGATATCAGGGAAGGGCTTAGTCTCTTGAAGGATGCAGGCCTTGTTTCCCTGCCGGGAGGTGGCGCCGAAATCTTTGACGAGGAGTTGCGTGCCAAAATTTGTCCTGACAAGACGGACACTGCAGGATGGTTAAACATCCACCGTACCGCTCATCTGCTTGGGATTCCAACCAACTCCACCATGCTTTACGGACTGATCGAAAACTATTCCCACCGGATCGACCACCTCGCACGGTTGCGAAACCTACAGGACGAAACCCGAGGGTTCAATGCTTTCATCCCACTGAAATTCAAGCATTACAACAACAGGTTTTCCCATATTGAAGAACAAACAACTGTGGAAGACTTAAGAAACTATGCCGTTTCACGTATATTCCTCGACAATATCCCTCACCTGAAAGCCTACTGGCCCATGATCGGGAAACAGGTGGCACAGCTTTCACTGGCATTTGGCGTAGATGATCTCGATGGCACCATAGACGACACGACCAAAATTTATTCCATGGCAGGTTCTGAAGAACAGTCTCCGGCAGCTACGACCGATCAGCTGATCGAGATGATACGAGGTGCCGGATTTACTGCCGTCGAGAGGGATACTTTGTACAATGTGATAAAAATTTTCAAAGAGTGACTAAAGTGCGCTAATGTGCGCTAAAGTGACTAAAGTGAACTAAAGTTATGATATCCCTGCAATCCCTCATTGTGGCGAAGTACTTTAGGCACTTTAGTCACTTTAGTTCACTTTCTCAAAGAAAAATACCTAAATTTACCAATC
>JAVHPO010000369.1:0-8935 GCA_036170635.1 Prolixibacteraceae bacterium
TTACAGGCTGGCGTTCGGGTCTTTCGAGCCCTGCAACCATTGTCCTTATTGAGTTTTGCTGCAATTGTCGAATTTCGGTTTTGCGTCGGATTGTGCCTAAGCTCATTTGAAATTTTTAAACTATACGTTGACTTGTGTGAACTGAAAATGCGTGTGTATCCGATTTTGGCTAATTTTCCTCCTTACCTTTTTTTAGTTGTTTGTTTTTCTTTGCTTCTGGTAAGTAATTATCGGTGGATACTACTTTTTTACCTGTTCTACTTTCAAGTTCTCGCCTAGCATTACCAGCAACGGCACCACCTTGTTTTGCTGCCCTTTTATTTTGAATAAAACCTTTTGGATTCTGTGTCTTTACAATTTCAGTTGTCGAAGCCTCTCCAAGCATTGAAAAAATTAATTCAAGGTCGGTCATGTGATCACGCAGATTTTGGCTTTTCAGTCCTTTGGCTTTTTTATACTCAGAAGGTGTCAAGCCGAAAGTTGCTTTTGAAATCTCTGCTGTGAGTATGGAATATTCTATTTGTTCCTTTACACCTCTGTTTTTCCATTCTTCTGTCAACTCCTCGCGAATAGCAATGCTACGCATTCGCTTTTCAATCCAGTCGTCAGGATAGCCTTTAAGTTTATATAGTTCTCTTGTTCGCTGTGTTGCCAATTCGGGGTTTTCAATTTCATCTAATCTGTCTGAACCCACTTGTGCTAACCAAAGTTTAAAAGGCTCTGCTTTCGGTGATGGAATGGATTGTATAATACGCAAAAGTCCTTTAGCACTGGCACAATTCAGCTTTTGTTTACCGCCAATAGTGTCGACCGAAAGGGGGGTGACAAATTGTCCCCACCCTTTGGAAAGTTCCTCGTCACGCTTACGCATTTTCTTGATATAATCGCTCGGATTGGGTGTGTCGGTCAACACCTGTATAACATCTGCTACAACGAAATACCATTTTTCATCGGTTTCATTCCAAACCGTTCTGATCTGTTTGCTCTCAAATAATTTAATATTGCTCATGTATGTTAAATAATTTACTGCTAACTTACAATATTTTAGTGAAATAAATTAATGTCAAATTCATTATTGTATGGTCTCTTGTTGATTAAAGTTTTATCAGCATTACGAAAATCATTTATATCTTGCTTGCCAGATAACAAAAAATGAAAAAACGATTTATTTTGAAATCGGCAGGTTTGCATAATACTAAGTAACCTTAAATAATGGATAGTTATGGCTGCGCTGTATGATTTTGAAATATCGCCTTGTAGTTTTAAGTGTTTCACAATTATTTCCGCAGGATTATTGTGCCATAAAATATCATCGTGATTTAAGAAAGTAAATAATTTTTCTATATGCTTTGTAGTGGCAAACAATAAAGTCGTGTAGTATCTCATTATTTATCAGCATGATAAATCAATTTGAAACATTGTCAAAAATATTTAGAACAACATTCAAAGTGGTTTCTGTGTCGTATTATTCCACTTTATAGCTGGTTTCAAAAACATCTATTTTTTGTCAACATTGTCAAGTTGCAGGGTGCCTTTTACGCTTGCCTGTAACATCTTTGTAACCTTACCAAAAGCACTCTATCACCTTGAAAATAATCCAGGTATCCTTACCTTTTGGTATCGTTTACCTATCAAAAATAAACATAATATCAGAGATTTATCAAAGGGGATTTTGATTTCTGTATTTATTTTTGTCAAACGGAACTTGGCAGACTTAAATTTTACGAATCAGCGTCATCCCGTCCCGCACCGGCAGGATAGTGGCCTCGACCCGGGGATCGGTTTTGACAAAATCGTTGAAGGCCAGGATGGCAAGGGTTTGCTCATCGTTCCGGGAGATTTTGCCTACCACTTTGCCTCCCCAGAGGGTGTTGTCGGCGATGATCAAACCGCCCGTTGTCATCTTTGGAAAAATCATTTCATAATGGGTCAGGTACTGGCGCTTGTCGGCATCCAGGAAGGCCAGTTCAAATTTTTCGTTCAGGTGCGGAAGAATATCCGTGGCGTCGCCGATGTGCTGCACGACGCGGTCCCTCAACCCTGTCTCTTCAAAATAGCGCGCGGCAAATTGCTCCAGCTCGTCGTTGATCTCTATGGTGTGGAGCATTCCGCCGTTAGGCAGCCCTTTTGCCAGACAAATGGCCGAATAACCGGTATAGGTTCCGATTTCAAGTATCCGTTTGGGAGCGATCATCTTGCTGAAAAAGGTCAGGAGACTGCCCTGCAGGTGGCCTGAGCACATCCGCCCATTCACCAGCTTCAGATAGGTTTCGCGGTAGAGCCTTTTCAGTACCGGGTCCTCGTCAACGGTGTGCGCGAGGATATAATTTTCGAGTTGCTGATCGATCTTCATCATTTGTAAATCAATCCCGACAGATTTTCTGGTTTCAATATCCGGTTGGCAACATCCAGCAGTTGCGAGGCGGTTATTTCGCTGATCCTTTTGTAAATATCTTCCAGACTCTCTACTTTGTTGAATACCAGCATGCTTTTGCCGATGGCCAGCATCAGGTCTTCGTGGTTCTCCTGCGACATGGCCAGCTGACCGATCAGCTGCTTCCTCGATTTGCTCAGCTGAAGCTCTCCCAGGGCTTTGTCGCGTAGCAGCCTGATCTCCCTGTCGATCAGGGTGAGCGCCCTTTCGAGGTTCTCAGGATCAGTGCCAAAATAGATGGTCAGGGTACCGGTATCGGTGTATGCGGTGTAGGATGATTCGAGGTTGTAGGCGATTCCGTTGCGCTCGCGAAGGCTCAGGTTTAACCTTGAATTTCCGGACTGTCCGCCCAAAATACTGTTCAACAGGACCAATGGCAAGCGGTCGGGATGATACACATCAAAAGCCTCCCCTCCCAAAATGCAATGCGCCTGAAAAGTTCCCTTTTCGACGGTTTTCTGTATTGGCCGATAGGCTGTGAATCGTGTACGGCTTTCAGTTCGCAAGTTGGTTGTTAATCTTTCAAAATAGCGTTGCGCAAGGTGAAAGAATTTTTTCGCGGGGATATTTCCAACCGAACAGATCACCATCTGGTCGGTATGGTAATTTTCCGCCATGAAGCGGCGGATGTCAGTGGCCTGAAATCCCCTGACATGCTCGGGGGTCCCGAGGATATTTCTGCCCATCGGATGGCCTTCATAGATCATCTCTTCAAACTCATCAAAAATGAGCTCTGAAGGGGTATCGTTGTAGGAATTGATCTCATCGACTATGACCTCCTGCTCTTTTTTCAACTCCTTCTCGGGGAATGTGCTATCAATCAGGATGTCGCTGAACAGCTCGATGGTACGTTCGTAATGCTCGCACAGGAACGAAGCATGAATGGCCGTCTCCTCCTTGGAGGTATAGGCATTCATCTCTCCGCCAACGTCCTCCAGCCTGCTGATGATGTGATAGGCTTTTCTTTTGGCTGTACCCTTGAAGATGGTATGCTCAATGAAATGCGCCATCCCTTGCTCTTCGGGCCTTTCGTCCCTCGAACCGGTATTGATGACCACTCCGCAGTGCGCAACAGGCGAGTCGACTGAGGTATGAATCAGCCGGATCCCATTGGGTAATGTCATTGAGGTATATTCCATACAAAAGATTCAGGTCGGCAAAGATAGCAAAAAAGGAAAGGGTAAAGATTGCTCTTTACCCTTTCGTGGTGCCACCAAGAATCGAACTAGGGACACACGGATTTTCAGTCCGTTGCTCTACCAACTGAGCTATGGCACCTTATTTTAACGCGGTGCAAAGATATACATTAATTTTTTCCAGCCAAAGATTCTGATTAATTTTCAACCAAGTGCCGATCACTTTTCCCAGACCTTTCGGTTTTCGTGGATAAAATCCACCAACTGCCTTGGTTCTGATCCAGTCAATTCCTTGAAAACAGAGGATGTATGGCCCATTTTCCCATTCCTTGCGGCGCCATAAAGTAAAGAGAGGGTGACGATGAATGGCATCTGCTTCTTCTCAAGCATTTTTTGACGGATGAATTTGATGGTCAGTGGCCGGGCATATTTGATTTCCCTGCCCAACTCAGCGGTAAAAAGAGCCGCGATTTTGTAGAAATCCATGGGCTCCTGACCTGTAATTTCGTACTCTTTCCCTTCGTGACCGGCCTTTGTGAGCAGTTCGACCACCACCCTTGCCACATCCCGGGCATCTATGTAATTCACCATTCCTGCGCCGGCAGGAATGTAAAGATGGTTGTTCTTCCTGATCTCCTGTCCATGCAGTGTCACCAGATTTTGCATGTAAAGGGAAGGACGGACAATGGTATGCGGGATGCCCATCTTTTTCAAATGGGTCTCGATCCGGTGATTGGCGAACACCCTGTTGCGCTCGGCCCCAACAATGGAAACAAATACAATGTGCTTTACGCCTGATTTTTCGACCTGATTTAGAAATGGAAAGATATGTTTGGAGACATCGGATACCTGATTTGGCCTGATTAACAACAATTTCGTCACCCCTTCGAGTGCCGCCGCATGGGTTGAAGGCTCATCGAATTCAAAATTCACCAATTGGGCCTGTTCCAATCCTTCCATTTTTCGGGCTGCTTCTATATCCCGAACAGCACCAACGACCTCAAAATCCGCATCATTCACATCCAGCAAATAGCGCATGGTTGAAAGACCGACATTCCCGGTTGCACCCGTTATTAAAAATTTATCCATAGAAGGATCAACTATTATTTTCGAAAAGTTAAAGTCTAAAGACCAACGGGGCAAAAATATATTTTTTAACTGTCAATCCTCCCTGGAAGAGGCAAAAATCTCTTCAATTAGGTCGCAGTATTTTTGTTCGATTACTTTTCGCTTCAGTTTAAGGGTCTGAGAGAGCTCTCCGGTTTGGGCAGACCAGGTATCGGGAACCAGTCTGAACCGTTTGATCTCCTCGTGCAACCCAAGTGTTTTGTTGATCTCTTTCACTTCAGCCTGAAACATTGCCAGCACTTTAGGCTGGACGATCAGATCTGCATTGTCTTTGAAAAGAATTTCATTTTCATTACAACCTTCGTGCAAATAGACGAAGCTCGGCGAGATCAGTGCGCTGGCAAATTTTTCATTGTTGCCTATCACCAGTGCCTGTTCGATCAAAACTGACTCTTTAAGCTTGTTTTCAATTAATTGCGGAGCGATGTATTTGCCGCCTGAGAGTTTAAATATCTCTTTTTTCCGGTCTGTAATTTTGAGGTACTTCCCTTCGTCAAGCATTCCCACATCTCCGGTATGGAACCAACCGTCGGCATCTATCACCTCGCTGGTAAGTCCAGGCTCTTTGTAGTATCCCATCATCAGGTTGGGCCCCTTGACCAGAATTTCTCCGTCTTCCGCAATTTTTAAAGTTACACCCTTGATAACCGGGCCATTTGTACCGATTTTGATCTCATTGGTTACCGCATTGCTAACCGCAATGACAGGAGAGGTCTCCGTCAATCCATAACCTTCCAAAACGGTCAGTTTGGCGGCGCTGAAAACCCTTGCAATCCGTGACTGCAGAAGTGCACCGCCCGAAACGATCAACTGGATGTTTCCTCCCAATCCGGCACGCCATTTGGAGTAAATCAGCTTATCGGCAATGGCCATTTTGATCCTTTTGCTGAGACTGAACTTTTTATTGAAATCAAAATCCTTGCCCAACTCGACCGCCCAGAAGAACAATTTATACTTGATTCCTGTCAGTAACTTTCCTTTGGCCATGATTCCTTCATAGACGCTTTCCATCAGTCGGGGTACCGCTGTAAATATATGTGGTTTAACCTCTTTGATCGACTGGACAATCTGGGGAAGGCTCTCGACATAGTAAATACCGATGCCGCGGTACATGAATACATTGTTTACGGTGCGCTCAAAAATATGGCATAGCGGCAAGAATGAGATGGAACGATGTCCCAAACCAAGCGCAAAATGGTGGGAGCAAGTTATAAAGTTTGAGACCAGATTTTTGTGTGAAAGCATTACCCCTTTGGGAATACCTGTGGTTCCGCTGGTGTAGATCATGGTAACCATTTCATCCTCACTGATGTTGTTTTTTATCTCAGCCAACTTGTTACGAAGGGTCTCCTCATTCTTTTTGCCAAGTTCCATAAGTACAGAAAGATGGTCGGCCCCAGGAACTTCGTTGAAGGTAAATATCTTCTCCATGCTTTCTACTTCGACCACAACGGGAGAGAGCTTATTGTACAACTTCTCGTCCGAAACAAACAGGAAGCGAATCTCCGCATGTTTGAAAATATAACTGTACTCTTCTTCGCTAATCGTCGGGTAAACAGGCACATGCACCGCTCCGGTCATGGACAGGGCCATGTCAACGAAGCTCCATTCCGGCCGGTTTCCGCTGACAGTTGAGACCCTGTCACCTTTTTGGATCCCCAAAGCTAACAGGCCGTATGCCAACAATTCCGCATTTCTTGCAAACTCAGCTGTGCTGTATTTTACCCAGCTGTTTCCCTGTTTTCCGGCCACCGCATCTTCGCGGGGAACGTTTTTAAGACAGTATTCAAGCAGATCAAAAGTTCGGGTTACTTCCATGGTTTGGTTTTTGTCCTAAAGGTAAATATTAATGATATTTCTAAATTGTGATTTTAGTCAAGCACTTTATTTATACAGAAAATTACAGCTATTATATAGCTATTTAGAATGAACCTTTCGAATGGGAAAGTGGATTTTTCAAGATATCGTCGTAGAAGCACGGCCGGACTGCTCCACCTTAAAATTGCTGAAATTTTGAAGGACTGCTTGGATAGGCTAAAGGAAAAGAAGCCGTCTAATTTTTATGTTATAGACTGACTAAAAGGCAGGTGCGGACATTAAAATTTATGCTTTAATTTTCCCACTATAGATTTGGGAAACAGGAAAAATTAAATCCCAATTCTCCCCCCAAACAATGTTACCTGCCTCAATCTTAAAATTTTTGAATTTTTGAATATCCCTGTATTTATCATGCGTTGGGTGGGGGTTTTTTAAAATAAAAGTTCCAAAATCGACGACTTTTACGGTTTCGTCGCTAAAGAAAATTTCAATCTTATAACCATCAATGTATTTTGCCTTTTCAACTTGAATAGTTTTCATTTGATAATATTTTGTTTTTTAAAGGCCAAATGGAATACCCTCATAATCATTTTCGGTTGGAGTGAAAATTTTCTCAAGGGTATTTCATGGTCATTTAATCTTTCTGGTTATCTTTTCGTTTATCGGTTCTTTTTTCAGCAAATAAAATTGAGTCCACTTCTCAACAATTTGAAGATAATAGGTCGCTGCAAATTTTTCAACCTCTTTTCGGTAAGAAACCGGAATAGGCTCATTGCCGCCAGAACGTTTAAACTTTATTTTTATAAGTTTCCCGTCTAAAATTTCAAATTCGATCACTGATTCATATTCAGCATATTTTACATGAACATGCAACGGTTTATGGTCGTTGGAGTAAAGAAAAAAAACAAACCCCAAATACTCAAAAATCTTTGGCATCAGCTAACTTTTAAACAAATATACGCTTACTTGAGCAAAAATATTCAGAAATACTCAAATATTGACAGCGACTATATTTTAACAACCATCTTATTCCTCCACAGGTAATGAGCAACCAGGTAACATAGCATGTAGATGACGAAAAATCCTGTTAAGGCTTGCCAGAGCGGGGCATTGGATGGAAGGACGCCCCCGTGCATGCCAATCAGAATACTCTGCACAATATAGAGCAACAGTGGATTGACCCCCAAAACAGTGAGATGAGGGATTTCAATTTTTTTGATATCATTCACCAAATAAAAAAGCAGGAAAGTAATAAATCCAATCCCGGATGATAGAATAGGATATGCAATGCTCATGCTCCGTTGTGAAAACTGCCAGTACTCCTGAGGTTGGAGCAATGAGAGCAGGTACCCAACCACAATCAATATAGTCCCATAAATGAGTGTGTAACGGATAAAATCCTTCGAACTGTAATCATTCAGAAGATCATACAAAACGGTACCAAAAAGCAGGATAGAGACCCAACTGATTGGCCCCAGCGGACCTCCGTCGATGCTATTGGCCATGGTCCAGACACCATATCCGGCATAGACAAAAAGCAATTGGTAGATGATCAGGAATGAAAAAGCCGCTACTGTCCTGACCCTTGTTGATCTCGTGATGAAGGGCAAGGCCAGTAATCCGGCAAAGCCAATATCCACCAGGGCGTCCCAAATGTCTACCCTGATGTTTGGCCCATAAAGCACAAACCCGATAAAAATCAAAATCAGGTAGCGCTTGATCGTGTGGATGAGCGCCGGTTTGTATCCAACCCTAGCCACCATTCTCACGAAGGAGATTCTGAATCCCATACCCACTGCGATCAGAAAAAAGGGGGCTATGGTATTGGCAAATGTCATCCCGTAATGGGGATGTTTGAAGGTTTCAGGAATCACGGCAAAATGATTCAGATAGTTCACCATGATCATCCCGAAGATGGCGAAGCCGCGAAACTGGTCGATCGACAGTTTACGCTTGTTGGAGATTTCTGTAGTAGTCATTAGTAGTTGAGTAGTGGAAAGTTGAAAGTGAAAATTTGAGAGTGAAGAGTGAAGCCAAAACGAATTATCCAACACTCCTTTCATTTTCAACTTTCAACTCTCAACTTTCAACTTTCAACTTTTTATTATGATTTCTTTTGCTTTCGAGAGAAGTTCAGGAATACCACCGGGGTTCTTTCCTCCGGCGCTGGCATAGAACGGTTGGCCGCCTCCGCCACCATCGACCAGTTTGGCCAGCTCACGAACGATGTTTCCGGCATGCAATCCCTTCTCTTTGACCAGATTGTCAGCAATCATCACATGAACAGATGCCTTCCCGTCTATCTCTGCAGCAAATACCAGAAAGAGATTTTCTACTTCCCCCTTCAGCTGGAAAGCAAGATCCTTGATAATTCCCGCATCATCCAGAGGCAGGTTGCTTGCCAGGAAGTTGATCCCAT
>JAVHPO010000370.1:0-8919 GCA_036170635.1 Prolixibacteraceae bacterium
CTTCCCTTTATCCTTTTTACTTTATCCTTTATCCTTTTTAATTTATCCTTATTCCCTTATCTGCCCCTCGCCTTCTACCACCCACTTGTAAGTAGTGATCTCCTGAAGCGCCATCGGTCCCCGTGCATGCAATTTTTGGGTACTGATGCCTATTTCGGCCCCCAAACCAAACTGGGCACCATCGGTAAAGGCAGTGCTGGCATTGGCATAAACGGCTGCTGCATCAACAGATAGCAGAAATTCATCCAGCGTTTTCCTGTTGGTTGAAATGATTGCTTCACTGTGTTTTGATCCGAAACGCGCAATGTGTTCGAGCGCCTCCTCTAACGAAGATACGGTTTTTACAGCCATTTTGTAGGAGAGAAATTCAGTTCCAAATGAGTCTTTGTTTGCCGGATGCAGCAAGTGAGCGGGATAATTTCCTGCTAAGGTTTTGAAGGCATCAGGATCTGCAAATATCTCTACCTCATTCGCCGGCATCAAACCAACCAGATAAGGCAAATCAGTCATCCTGCTTCTGTGAATAATCAAACAATCCAATGAATTACAGACACTCACCCTGCGGGTTTTTGCATTGTGGATCACCCGTCTGCCAACTTCAAGATCTCCTTCCGCATCAAAATAGGTATGGCAGATGCCGGCGCCGGTTTCGATGACCGGAATTTCAGCATGATCGCGGACGTAGTCGATCAATACTTGGCTTCCCCTTGGTATAATCAGATCGACATAACCTCTTGCCTGAAGTAATGCCGTTGTGGCTTCGCGCGATGGAGGCAGTAAAATCAAAGCGTTTGCATCGATATTGAAATCTGCCAGTACATTCCTGATTAGCGCAGCGATTGCCTCATTCGAATAGGAAGCATCGCTTCCACCCTTTAATATCACGGCATTACCCGATTTGATGCATAGGGAAAAAACATCGAAGGTAACATTGGGACGAGCCTCAAAAATTACGCCGATCACGCCGAATGGTACACTGATTCTCTTCAAATGAAGTCCGTTTGGCAACTGCTCCTGACTTAATATCCTCCCTAACGGGGAAGGCAAAGCGGCCACATTTCTTATATCCGAAGCGATCGCTTCAATCCGCTCTTTCGTCAGTTTCAAACGGTCATATTTTGGGTCAGAAGGATTCATCAGATCCAGATCCTTTTGATTTTCTTTCAAAATCAGATTCGTAGATGCTACCGCGACATCAGCAAGCTGGAGCAGCATCCGGTTGATCTGCTCGGGGGATAATTTCCCCAGCTTTCGACTGGCTAGCAAGGCGGACTCAAAGCTATTTGTCAAATTTATGCTCATTAAATCAGGTATAGATAATCGTAATGAATAAATGGTTTGGTCTTCTTTCCACCCTTCTCCTCCATTGTTTCGTCAGATGAGAAAGAGGCTTTTCCAAGGCCAAGTAGTTTTCCGTCGCTGTCTTTGATCCGCACAATATCACCATCTTTGAAATAGCCGGTAACAGAAGTGATGCCAATCATTAGCAGACTCACAGCCTTATCGGAAAGCAAAGCTGCACGGGCGCCTTCATTGATCACCACCTCCCCGCGGGCAAAGTCATCGGAATGGGAGAGCCACTTCCGTACTCCGCTCGATTTTTTGGACGATGGCAAGAAGTGGGTAAAAGGCGACTGTTTTGTTCCATGAATAATTTCCGTCAATATCTTCTCCCTAAAACCATTCGCTATGAAAACCGAGATACCTTGTCCGGCAAGTTTGGCCGCAATGTGGTATTTAGTCAGCATACCTCCCCTGCCGAAATTTGATTTTTTGGCAGAAATGGAGATCTTTCCACTATTTTGGTTTTGATAAATGGTGCGGATTAACTCACTTCCCGGCTGATCAGGAGCAGCGCTGTAAACACCGTCGACATTGGAGAGAATGACCATCGCTTCCATGTCCATCATCGAAGCAATCAATCCCGAGAGTTCGTCGTTGTCGGTAAACATCAGTTCGGTCACCGATATGGTATCATTCTCATTGACAACCGGAACCACATCGTTTTCCAGCAAGGTCTGCATGCAGTTGCGCATGTTCAGGTAGTGAAGCCTGTCTCCAAAATTTTCTTTTGTCGTCAGCACCTGGGCGCAGATAACTCCCTGTTCCTGAAAAAGATTTGCATAATGGTTGATCAGCTTTACCTGACCTACGGCCGACCACAATTGCCGGCTCGAGACCGGATCCAGCTTTTTGACCGGATCAACTTCCGCACGGCCTGCAGCCACTGCACCGGAAGTAACAAGAATCACCTGTACCCCCTCTTTCTTCAGCCGGGAAATTTGCTCTACAATATGCGCCATCCGGGAGATGTTAAGCATTCCATCCTCCCTGGTAAGCACATTGCTTCCAACTTTGATGACAATTTTTTTGTATATCGGAGAATTAATCATTCATTTGTGATCTGTAATTTGTAATTCTTCAAAGAACCACCGCCAAAAACCTTGCCACCCTTCCATTCATTGCCTGCATACCGTGCGGAATGGCAGAGTCGAAATAGACCGAA
Organism: Prolixibacteraceae bacterium; assembly: GCA_036170635.1. GTDB lineage: Bacteria > Bacteroidota > Bacteroidia > Bacteroidales > Prolixibacteraceae > CAINVV01. The sequence continues at coordinate 2,507 of JAVHPO010000370.1, forward strand.
TCTCCCGGATTGAGGATGAGTTCATTCTCACCTATACAAAGCTTCATCTGGCCTTCCAACATGTAATTAAATTCCTGTCCGGGGTGAGCATTGACGGTCATTTCAGGATCTTCCTTCGGTTCAACAATAACATAATAGGGTTCCGCTTTGCGGTTGACAAAATTGGCTGACAACGATTCATAATTGTACGACCGGCGTCTTTGAACAACGACACCCTTCCCTTTCCTGGTAAGGTCGAAGGTTCGGACGTGAGGCTGCTCACCGGTAAGTAAAGTTGTGATGTCGAAACCAAAATGCTTTGCCATCCGATGGAGCACACTAACCGGAATATCTGCTTCACCAGTTTCGAATTTCAAATAGTCAGACACCGAGGTATCACAGGTCTGAGCTGCCTTCTCTGGTGTAATTTCCAGTGATTCGCGCATCGCTTTGAGACGGTCGGCGATCTCCAAAATTTGTTGTTCCATATTTTAGAAATTACTTATTGTTGTTCAGCTTGTTGTAAGATACCAGCAATCCGCGAATCAAAGCCGAAGAGAAGCCCTGGTGTTCCATCTCATTCAATCCTGAGATGGTAATTCCTTTCGGAGTGGTTACCTTGTCGATCTCCTGTTCCGGATGACGGCCGGTTTGCAGAATCAATTCTGTTGCACCTTTCACCGTTTGTGCCACAATTTGCTGGGCCACATCGGCGCCAAATCCAATTTCCACTCCCCCCTGAATGGCAGCCCGTATAAACCGGAGTGCAAAAGCTATTCCGCAGGCGCCAAGTACTGTGGCCGCTGCCATCAACTCTTCATTGATAAAAATAACCTTTCCCAGTGTTTCAAAAAGATCACCCACCAGTTTCTGCAAAGCCGGATCACAATCAGGCGCTGCAATCATCGTCATAGATTCCTGCAAGGACACAGCTGTGTTAGGCATTACCCTGAACACAAGAACTCCTTCAGGAACATGTTGGCCCAACTCAGCCAGGGTAATACCTGTCATCAGGGAGAGTAGAATCTGTCCGGGTTTCAGAAATGGTTTCAGTTCGTTGAGCAATTCAATAGCCTGGTATGGTTTGACGGCTATAACGATCACATTCTGCCCGATAACCGCTTTGGCATTCTCTTTCTCAATGCGAACACCCTTGGCTTGAAGATCTTCCAACAGATGTACCCTTCTGCGGGATACCACAATTTTGGAAGGGTTAATGCCTGATTTAAGGAAGCCCTCAGCCACTGATCTGCCGAGATTACCGCCTCCTACAATGCCTATATTGATCTGATTGATTTGCATGTTTGTATTGTTTGTAATTGAAAGTGCAAATTACATATTTTTCACCACACGGGCGAAGGTTTCCAGGAAACGGGTGGCCTCCTTTTTGGTCAGGGTTAGCGGAGGCAAGATTCTGATTACGTGGGTTCCGGTAACTCCAGTGAATATTTTTTCTTCGAAAAGCAACTTTTTACGTAGGTCAACAATGGGCTCATCAAATTCGAGTCCAATCATTAACCCTTTGCCCCGCACCTCTTTAATGGTGGTGAAAGCAGAAAGCTCCTTGATCATGTATCCGCCAACTGTGGCCGCATTTTCGGTCAGTTGCTCCTTTTCCATGATCTCCAATACAGCAAGACCGGCGGCACATGCCAGGTAATTACCGCCAAAAGTGGTTCCAAGCATTCCATGCCAGGGTTTGTGTTCGGGTGAAATCAGTACCCCTCCTACCGGGAAACCGTTGCCCATCCCTTTGGCTACGGTGATCACATCAGGTCTAATTCCGGTATACTGGTGGGCGAAGAATTTTCCGCTGCGACCGTAGCCGGATTGCACCTCATCCAGAATGAAGAGTGCCTTGTGCTCTTTGCACAATTGTTCGGCTTTCTGAAGAAATTCAGGATCCGGAACCCTGCATCCACCTACACCCTGAATCCCTTCGACCAGTACCGCTGCCACCTCTTCCGTTGATAGGGCTTTCTGCAGTGCACCGATGTCGTTGAGCGGAAGAATTACCCTGTCGTGAACGTCATTGATGGGAGCCACTATTTTGGGATTATCAGTCACCGCCACGGCTGCGGAGGTCCGCCCGTGGAATGATTTATCAAATGCAACAATTCTCTTTTTGCCGGTCAGAAAGGAGGCCAGTTTCAAGGCATTCTCGTTGGCTTCCGCACCGGAATTGCATAGAAACAGGTTGTAATCCCCGTAGCCGGACATCTCTCCCAGCTTCGTTGCCAGCTCTGCCTGCATCGGATTCTGTACCGAATTGGAATAGAACCCGATTTTTTTCAACTGATCAGTGATCCGCTTAACGTAGTGCGGATGGGAATGACCAACAGAAATCACAGCATGACCGCCATAGAGATCAAGATATTCTACTCCATTTTTATCGGTAATGATACACCCGTTTGCAGAAACCGGAGTTAGGTCGTATAGGGGGTAAACGTCAAAAAGATTCATAATGAAGTGATTTTATTTGTTGTGATGTATTAATTTTAGATTTTGGATTTCCAATTCAGATTAATTCTTACTTATTTATTCTATTATTCTCACCACAATAGGCACATAGGTCACATTAGACTCTATTGTGACCTATGTGCCTATTGTGGTGAATTCAATATCCAAAACATTTTATCTTCATTATCAGAATGCATTAGCCTTTAAGTTGAGTCCGGTTCTCTCATCAAGACCGCACATCAGGTTCATATTTTGTACTGCCTGTCCGGAGGCTCCTTTCAACAGGTTATCGATGCAGGAGATGATCATTAACTGATCTCCGTGTTTTTCGAGGTAGAGCAGGCATTTGTTGGTATTGACAACCTGTTTCATATCAGGATTTTCATCGGAAAGATGCACAAAAGGATGTGACTGATAATAAGCGGAATATACTTTTTTTGCATCATCCGGTGACCCGGTAAACCGGGTATAAGCCATGGTGAAAATCCCGCGGGTATGGTTTCCCCGAACTGGGATAAAATGAAGGGAATGGTTTAATCCGGGTTGTAACTGTTCCAGGCTTTCGCAGATTTCGCCCAGGTGCTGGTGTTCAAATGCCTTGTAGACAGAGAGATTGTTATCCCTCCAGCTAAAATGGGAGGTTTTTGTCGGAGCCTGCCCGGCCCCCGTCGATCCGGTAATGGAATTCACATGCAGATCATCATAGATCAATCCGTTTGCAGCCAGTGGCAAAAGGGCTAGCTGGATACCTGTGGCAAAACAACCCGGATTGGCAACATGTGACGCTGACTGTATCTCGTTCCTGTTAAGTTCCGGCAATCCGTAAACAAAACTGTTTCCGGCTCTTTTCAATCGGAAATCATGACTCATATCGATGATTTTGACATGCTTTGGAATAGGGGTTTCAGCCATGTATTCAAGCGATTTTCCATGACCTGAGCAGAGAAACAGAAGATCAACCTGATCCAGGTCAATTTCTGAAAATTTCAGATCTGTCTCACCAAAGAGGTCGCGGTGGATGGAGGTCACAGGCTGTCCGTTGTTGCTGCTGCTTTGAATATATTTGAGCTCAGCGTTCGGATGGTACAACAGAATTCGGATCAGCTCACCTGCAGTATAACCGGCACCTCCGACAATTCCGATCCTGATATTTTTCTTGGTCATCATTCAATTTTAGTCAAAAAATTAATCCTTTTCCTGCCACAACTATTTGTTTCTTGTTTCATTGCCGTCTGCTTTAGCTGACGGGTAAAAATATGATATGAGTAAAGGGCTTTAGCCAAAATTCTGTGTCTGATTCGGCTAAAGCCGGACTAGAATGATCTTCTTCAATCCGTCAGCTAAAGCAGACGGCAATGAAAAAAACCCAATTCCAGTAAACAAATAATTTCTTTAGACCCGACTGGTCAATAAAAATTATTTGTTTACTGAAAAGAAAATTTTCAGCTGATTACTCAGAATTTTGGTGTAGCCTTTTGCATCATCGGCGCTCCAGCCTTTGTTCATCTCGCCATATTGTCCGAAATTGCTGTTCATCAGATCATGATCAGACTCGATTCCAACCAGCTGAAAGGTATATGGCAGCAATTTGATGATCACCTTCCCGGTTACGTTCTCCTGACTGCTTTCGAGAAATTTCTCCATGTCACGCATGACCGGCTCAAGGTATTGCGCTTCATGCAAAAACATGCCGTACCAGTTGCTCAGCTGCTCTTTCCAGTATTGCTGCCACTTGGTAAGGGTGTGTTTTTCGAGCAGATGGTGCGCCTTGATGATCAGCATAGGAGCCGCGGCCTCGAATCCCACACGGCCTTTGATGCCAATGATGGTATCGCCCACATGCGTGTCGCGACCAATGGCCCAGGCAGATCCAATTTTTTCCACCTCGCGGATAATATCTACGGGGTTGTGATGGGTCTTCCCATTCACCGCCTTCAGCTGACCTTTCAGAAATTCAAGGGTTAGAATCTCCTCCCCCTCTTTGGTGAGGTGAGTCGGGTAGGCACTCTCCGGCAATGTCTTGTTGCTGGTAAGTGTTTCTTTCCCACCTATGCTGGTTCCCCACAATCCCTGATTGATGGAATAGGCCATCTTTTCAAAATTATCCTTAACCCCATTCTTTCGCAGGTACTCTATTTCTGCATCGCGGGTTAACTCCAGGTCGCGGGTTGGGGTCAGTATCTTAATTTCAGGGGCCAGCACTTCAAAAGCCAGGTCAAACCGGATCTGGTCATTTCCGGCTCCGGTACTGCCGTGCGCCACATATTGGGCGCCAATTTTTTTGGCATAATCGATCACCGCCAATGCCTGAAAAATCCTCTCCGAACTTACAGAAATTGGATAAGTATTGTTTCTCAGAACATTGCCGTAAACCATGTACCGAATTCCCTTGTTGTAATAATCAGCCGTAATGTCCAGGGTTTTGTGTGATTTTACACCCAGAGCATACGCCTTTGCCTCAATTTTTTGCAGCTCTTCTTTCGAGAAACCTCCGGTATTGGCTACCGCGGAATGGACATCCAATCCTTTCTCCTTTGCAAGATAAATAGCACAAAATGAGGTATCCAAACCTCCGCTAAATGCCAGGACTACTTTTTCTTTCATGTGTTTATGATTTGTTTTTTAAATGTCACATGGAACTCGCATATAACATTTTCATACGTGTTTGTGTTTATCGAAAATGCTCGTTTCATATTGATATATTTATTTACTTTTTTGATCATTTACTCTTACCGTCCGAAACAATCCAAAATGCATTTTTCTATTTACTACCGCGGACGGCTACCGGGCCACTTTGCCATTACCCGGGGTTCCGCTACGCTCCACCCCGGGCTACCAACATTTCGCCCGCTCAGCGGGCTGGATTTATGCAAGTACAGCACTGTGGTCAAGAAATTCACATTTAACTAACTCGCATCTCCATTGTCCCATCTTATATCTCATCACTCATATCTTATATCTCATAACTCCTATCCGAGCTCAAATCCCACTTTATCCTTTTTACTTTATCCTTTATCCTTATTATTTCGCTTTTCCAGCCACTCTTTGAACATCTCGAAAGGCATGTTCATTTTGCTTTTCTCCTTATGCCATGCCGGATCATACAACATTCCGGTACAAAGACACTTGGAGTGTTTCATCCTCAACAGGATGTCGTAATTTACACAACTTTGGCATCCTTTCCAAAATTGTTCGTCATCAGTAAGTTCCGAAAAAGTTACGGGTCTGTATCCGAGCTCCGAATTGATTTTCATAACGGCCAGACCTGTTGTCAAGCCAAACAATTTTGCCTCAGGAAATCTCTTCCGGGATATTTCAAATGCCTTGTGTTTGATGCGTCGGGCCAGTCCAAATCCGCGGTAATCCCAATGGACGATCAGGCCCGAATTGGCCACATATTTTTCGTCGCTCCACGACTCAATATAGCAAAATCCGGCAAATTTCTCGCCATCAAGGGCTATAATTGCCTTGCCTTCAGATATTTTACCGGCAATGTATTCGTATGTACGCCGTGCGATACCTGTTCCCCGCTCCTTGGAAGCCTTTTCGATGGTATCATTGATCTCATCGACATATTTCAGGTGCATCTCATTGGCCAGGAGAACACTTATCTCCGGCTTTTGTGGTTCACTATTTTTCTTTCTGAATATCATTCTATTGTGTAATTTCTTATATTTACATTCGTCCCAGTCGTCCTAGTCGTCCTAGTCGTCCTAGTCATCCCAGTCATCTCCGCCCTTCCTCCTATCAAATTCTGTTTTCAAGTTTCGGCATGATCTCCACCAGCGCTCTGGTAACATCATTTCGACCGACTCCGTCTCTTATCACGAGCAGGATGGTGTCATCGCCTGCAATAGTTCCCAAAATTTCCTTGCATTCCGACTCATCGATGGCCAGGGCCGTGCTTGAGGCAAATCCGGGCATGGTCTTAATTACTCCCAGATTGCCGGAGAACTCAATCCCCAATACTCCAT
>JAVHPO010000371.1:0-31567 GCA_036170635.1 Prolixibacteraceae bacterium
AGTGCATCGATCGACTGATATTTTTTATTTAACCAGTCACGAAAACGTTGTTGCGCGTCGGGGTTGTAATCAAAAAAAGTTCCTGGTTCATTGTCGACCTGCCATCCAACGATTCGCGGGTCGTTGCCATAATGACGGGCCAGTTGTTCAATCATTTTGAGCGAATAACTTCTGTAGTAACTGCTGGAAAAGGAGGCGTGCTGCCGGGATCCATGGTCCATTCGCTGACCATTTTCGTTCATCGACAAGATCTCAGGATGCTTTCGCGATAGCCAAACGGGAGGTGTACAGGTTGAAGTGCACATGATGACCGGAAGTTTGTATTTCGCCGCGATGGCCACTGCCTTGTCGAGCCATGCAAAGTCATATTTCCCCTCCTCCGGTTCAAGCTGGGCCCAGGCAAACTCTGCAAAATGGGTGAATTCGAAACCCATGGCCGCGATGTTTTTAAGATCCCTGTCCCATTGTGTGGAGTCCCAATGTTCGGGATAGTAATAAACGCCGGTAGTTATCAGTCTGTTTTTTGGAAAAGAATTTTCAATCTTTTGGGCATTTGTTATCAATGCGAGAAAGACAAAAAGGAGAGTCACCCTAAATTTCTTCATAAGATTCAATGTTTATTGGTCCGAAAATGGGAATAAGCATCCAGGTAGTTGTGTGGAAAGTATCATTGTTTTTACCAACTATAACCCGGATGGGGACAAAAATAGACATTTTTGGAAGGGGGATCCACAGCATTAACTTCCCATTTCAAAGAAATATTGCCAAATATTGGCATAAATTTTGGCGGAGAATGAAAACTTTTTGCATTTACCCGCCGTTTAAATGGTTTAAAACGAATTTTTTGTATAAATTGTAACCGTATAGTCCGGCTCTAATTAGGTGGTATTCAAAAATTGTTATGAAAACAAAAAATATTAATTGTAATTTTATCCCAATTGTTAAACCATTCGAATTTGTTGATTTTAGTGAAAGGTTTTACCGTTTCAACTAGCAAATTCCAGCAATTTATATAACATAATCAGGTTAAATATTCCAATATGAACAGTAAGAAATCAAATACAGATACAAGCAATTCGAACAAAACAGAGGAAAGCGCAGATTCAAGACGTTCATTTTTTAAGCGATTTGGATTGGTAGGGGCGGCCGCTGCTGCAGGCGGAGCAGCCATCTATTCCGGGTATAATTATGAAGAGACCAAACCCAACCGTGATATGGTGAAGGTCTTGACAGCGGATAACAAGTTGGTAGAGGTTCCCCGTGATCAGATCAAGGATGTGAAGTTTGACGTTGCGCGGTTGACGAAGCAGGGGAGGGAAGGTTTAGCTGGTCGTCGCTTTGTCATGGTAATCGATCTGGCCAAGTGCCGCAATGCCCGTAAATGTATTCAGGCATGTCAGAGCGCGCATCACTTGCGTCCTTATGAATACCATATCAATACACTTACCATGCAGGAGTCGGAGAATACTGCCCCATACTTCATGCCGAAACCCTGTCAGCATTGCGACAATCCGCCTTGTGTGGCTGTTTGTCCGGTGGATGCCACTTTCAAAAGGCAGGACGGGATAGTCCTGATCGACAACGAGCGTTGCATCGGTTGCCGGTTTTGTGTGGCTGCATGCCCCTATTCTGCAAGGATGTTCCATTGGGAAGAGCCATTGACAGTTGAAGGCGACAAAGGCAAAGAATACAACATTGAACTCAATGTCCCCCAGAAAAAAGGGACTGTGTCAAAATGTCTTTTCAGCGCCGACAGGCTTAGGGAAGGGAAATTGCCCTATTGTGTATCATCCTGTCCCAATGGTGTATATTATTTTGGTGATGAAAATCAGGATGCAGTAACCAATGGAACCACCAAAGAGACAGTAAGGTTGAGCGAACTGCTGAAAACCAATGGCGGTTATCATTTAATGCCTGAACTGGGCACTAAACCCCGGGTCTATTATTTGCCTGCCAAAAACAGGTTATTTGAAGGCCCGGTTGCATCCGAAAATGTATAAAATTTTCTTACCAGGAAACTGAAAGACAAACATATGAAGCGAATCTTTTTATTGCTTTACCTATTATCATTATTTGCTTTTGCTGCTTCTGCGCAGGAATGGGTCGTTCCTACAGAAAACGGAGCTAAACTGAGCTCCTTTGCGTTCACTGATTCAACCCGGAAAGCAGGTGGTGATCTGTTTAACCTTAATTGCAAATCGTGCCATGGTGATCCCGGGAAAAATAATGCGGTAAAACTTGTTCCTCCACCTCCAGATCCTGCTTCAGAGCAGATGCAGAAGAATTCCGACGGTGCATTCTTTTACAAAGTTGCTGTAGGCCGCGGATTGATGCCTTCGTTTAAGAACACCCTCTCAGCGACAGATACCTGGAAAATCATCTCTTATCTCAGGGGTTTCAACGATAAATATGTTCAGGAAGTTGCCAAAAAACTTGCACCGGGAATTTCACTTGAGCAGGTAACAATGCTTCTCACCTGGAACAAAGAAAATAAGCAAGTGCGGGTGGCTGTTTCTTCCTTGAAAGGGGGGAGTAGACAACCGGTTTCCGGAGCTGAATTAAAACTTTTTGTCCAAAGATATTTTGGAAACCTCCAGGTTGACGAAGCCAGGGCAACAGATAGCCAGGGAGTCGCGCTGTTTAGTTTTCCTGCCACTCTGCCCGGAGATTCAACCGGAATGGTTCAGCTTCTGGTGAAACCCACCGATGAAACAGCCTTCGGTGAGACCAAAACTGAGGCTGCCCTGGCAATAGGGGCGCCAACCTATCGCCCTCCCCTCAATGAGCAACGGGCTTTGTGGAATGTGAATAAAAAAACGCCCATTTGGTTGTTGTTGACCTACGTTTTTTCAGTTCTGGCAGCATGGGCCTTGATTGTTTATGTAATGCTGCAACTGAGGTTATTGTTCAAATCAGGTGAAGAAAATGATCCTGAATAACAGATATTTAATTCTATGATATGAGAAAAGTTTATGTATTGGGTTTGGTCTTTCTTCTTGCATATGAAACACATGCGCAGGCAGTTGTTAGCAAAGAGATTGAAATTGGTATCGTAGAGAAGTTGGGTCAGACCATTCCGCTTGACCTTAAATTTTACAATGAAAAGAATGATACCGTCTCTTTGCGAAGTATGATCAACAAACCTACCGTCCTCTCTTTTGTCTATTTCGATTGCCCCAATTTGTGCAGTCCATTGCAAGATGGTATCGCGGATGTGATCGGCAAAACTGAAATGATCCTGGGTAAAGATTATGATGTAATTACCATCAGTTTTAACACAAAAGATACGCCTGAAAAGGCCAGGGAAAAAAAGAAAAATTTTGTTCAGAAAATTAAGGAAGATCAGCGGGGCAGTTGGAGTTATCTGACCGGCGAGTTGGAGAATATTCAAAAAATTACCGAAGCTGTTGGTTTCAGATATAAACCCACCGGCATGGATTTTGCACATCCTTCAACGATCATCATTCTTAGTCCGCAAGGCAAAATTACCCGTTATCTCTATGGTGTTACTTTCCTGCCGTTTGAATTGAAAATGGCAATTGGTGAGGCATTGAAGGGGCAGGCGCAGCCATCAAGCAATAAACTTTATGATTATTGTTTTGCCTACGATCCCCAAACCAGAACTTACACCTTGCAGTTTACCAGGCTATTGGGGAGTTTTGTCCTCGTAATTGGACTGTTTTTCGTCCTCTATCTGTTCATCAGCTCAAGAAAAAAATCAACCAAAGAACCCAAATAATGACAAATTCATCTACTAGTGTACCACTCAACTACCTGAACCACAAAACAGGACTTTGGTCGTGGCTTACATCAACCGATCACAAGCGGATCGGCCTGATGTACATGTATACGATTACCATCTTCTTTTGCGTAGCCGCAATATTGGGACTTCTGATGAGGATAGAGAAGATGGCGCCCGGCCAGACCATCATGACTGCCCAAACCTACAATGGCATGTTCACGATTCATGGCATCATAATGATCTTTATTGTCGTCATTCCCGGCCTGGCCGCGGTATTTGGCAACTTTTTTTTACCGATCATGATCGGGGCCAAGGATGTAGCTTTTCCAAAACTCAATCTCTTTTCCTGGTATGTTTTTATCACCGGAGCCGCGCTTGGGCTTTATTCCCAGTTTGCTAACGGGCATTCACCTGATACTGGATGGACCTTCTATGTACCCTACAGCTCGTCCGCCTCATCCAATGTTGTCATAGCATTAACAGCCGCATTTGTTTTGGGATTTGCCTCTATTCTCACCGGTCTTAATTTTATTGTGACCATTCATCGAATGCGGGCACCCGGAATGACCTGGTTCCGAATGCCACTTTTCCCATGGTCTCTCTATGCCACAGCCTGGATACAGCTTCTGGCCACTCCGATCGTTGGTATTACGCTGCTTATGGTTATTGCAGAGCGAACGTTACACATAGGTTTTTTTGATCCTTCCCTGGGGGGGGATCCGATCTTGTACCAGCACTTGTTCTGGATCTATTCGCATCCGGCTGTCTATGTCATGATTTTACCCGCAATGGGGGTCGTAACGGAAATCTTCCCGACGTTTAGTCAGAAACCGGTTTTCGGATATGTACCTATTGTCTTTTCGAGCCTGGCCATTGCCCTGGTTGGCTATTTTGTATGGGGACACCATATGTTTACTTCGGGAATCAGCTACGAATCAAGGTGGTTCTTCTCCTTTCTTACTTTTTTGGTTGCCATTCCGAGTGCCATCAAGGTATTTAACTGGCTTTCCACCATGTATGGCGGATCTGTTGATCTGAAACCACCGCTTCTTTTTGCCATCTCCTTTATCTTTCTCTTTACGATCGGAGGATTTACAGGATTGACCCTTGGATCGCTGGCAACAAACATTCAGCTCCACAATACCGATTTTGTGGTAGCGCACTTTCACTATATTATTTTCGGTGGTATGGGTTTTGCCTTTTTTGCCGCAATACATTACTGGTTTCCAAAGATTTATGGCAGAATGTACAACTTCAAATGGGCCAATATCTCCTGGGGATTTCTTTTCGTAGGCTTTAACCTACTCTACTTCCCGTTATTTGTGATGGGAATACAGGGTATGCCGAGGCGTTATTTCGATTACGATCCCAAATTTCAGACCGGTGAGATGCTTTCAACAATTGGCGCATTTATTCTCATCACCGGATTAATCATAATGATTTCTAATTTGATTTATGGCAGCCGTCGCGGAGCCATTGCACCGGCCAATCCATGGCATGGGGTGACACTCGAATGGCAGATTCCATCTCCTCCGCCTCACGAAAACTTTGATGAAATACCCGTGATTACGCATGAACCTTACCGGTTTGATAACCCTCACACCAATTAAAACGAATATCCTATGTCGACAACCGAACACAGCGAATTTATCGATAGCGATACCGGGAAACTGGGGATGTGGCTCTTCCTTTTCACTGAGCTTTTCCTTTTTGGAGGATTATTTATCGTCTATGCCGTGATGCGCTCGAAATATGCTGCCGATTTTCATCATGCTGCATTAGAGTTGAATGTCTTTGTTGGTGCCACCAACACCGTTGTTCTACTGGTTAGCAGTATGACCGTGGCTATGTCGCTGACGGCGATCCAGCAGAAACGTGCAGGCAAGGCTATTGGACTGCTCTTTATTACACTTTTGTTGGCCGGCGTATTCATGGTCAACAAATATTTTGAGTGGGGCCATAAAATTGGGCTCCATTTGTATCCGGGATCCGATGTCATGAAGAGCCTTCCGCATGGCGAGATCATGTTTTTTAGCCTATATTTCATGATGACCGGTCTGCACGCTTTGCATGTGATCATCGGGGGTGTTCTGCTTACAATCGTCATTTTCAAAATCAATTCAGGTAAAATTAATGCTGAACACTATTTGTTGCAGGAAAACGGCGCACTTTACTGGCATCTGGTCGATCTGATCTGGATTTTCCTCTTTCCTTTGCTTTATCTGATCACCTAACAATTTTTACAGGTACCCCGATTACTGATTTCCAACAATTTTAGAGGAATTAGCTTAAGGGTTACCAATTTTATTTTTAATGAAGTTTCATTTCAAAGATATTACGAATGAAGAACAATGAAAATCACGTATCCAGCGACTCATTGAATTGGACAGTATTAGTTATTCTTTTGATTCTGACCACATTAACCATCTTAGCCATCAAAATTCATTTGGGAGCATACACTGTGGCTTTGGCGCTGATTCTGGCTTCGATAAAAGTGTCGATAGTACTTACCTACTTTATGCACTTGAAATTCGAAAATTTACTCCTGCGTTTGATGGTTGGCGGCGTTTTTCTCCTTTTTGCTATTGTCATTGCGATTACATTTATTGATTATTATTTCAGATAATCCCCAAAACTATGGAAACACTATTCAACGAAGGATCAAATTTGGCCGGAGCTGTCGATAGGGCTTTTATTTTCATCTTTGCCATCTCCTTTATTATTACGATTGGGATTACTGTATTAATGATCTACATTCTGATTCATTTTTCGCGGAAAAGAAATAAAATTCCTCAGCAATTTTCCCACAACACCAAACTGGAAGTGATCTGGACTGTTATTCCACTGATCCTTGTTCTAATGATGTTTTATTACGGATGGGTCGGATTTGCGCCCATGCGGCAAGTACCGAAAGATGCCATGCCTGTCACTGTGATCGGACGTATGTGGAGTTGGGATTTTGACTACGGCAATGGAAAAATTTCAAAAGAGTTGGTAGTACCCTACAACAAGAATGTGAAACTCAACCTTGTATCGGTGGATGTCAATCATAGCCTGTTTATTCCTGCCTTCAGGGTCAAGGAGGACGTGGTTCCAGGTTACAAAAACTATTTGTGGTTCAGACCAATCATGAAAGGGACCTTCGATATCTATTGCACCGAATATTGCGGGCTGGCGCATTCAGCCATGCTGGCTAAGGCGGTGGTGGTCGATAGCCTGGAGTTTAACAAGTGGCTGGCCGATCTGAAAGTTTCAGGAAATCAGCCGGAACATCCGGGTCTGGCCATCATCAAGGCCAATGCCTGTCTGACCTGCCATTCCTTGGATGGATCAAGGATCATCGGCCCCTCCTTCAAGGGATTGTACGGGCGGAAAACAGTTGTAGTGAATGATTCTGGTGAAAAGGAGATTGAATCGACGGCTGAATACATTAAAAAATCCATTATTGACCCTAACGCAGATGTCGTAAAGGGTTTCAACAAGGGACTCATGCAGTCGTATAAAGAGAAAATCTCAGCTGAAGATCTTGATAAAATTGTTGATTATTTTAAAACAGCCGGTGAGACAAAGTAAGTACAAAACTGTTTTTTCGATTTTTAGCAGGTTGATCAGGGCCAGACTCTCCATGATGGTTACCTTCTCGGCACTGACAGGGTATTTTATGTCCGGCAGCAGGCCCGGTGCATCCCTTGTTTTTCTGTTTTTCGGAATATTTTTCCTCTCAGCAGGGGCATCCGTCTTGAACCAGGTGCAGGAATACAAACAAGATGCACTGATGAAGCGAACCGGGAAACGGCCTATTCCTGCCGGTGAAATTTCAGTCATAAATGCCTTCTTACTATCTGTCTTTCTGATTGTTACAGGCTCATTCTTTCTCTTGTACAATGGCTGGATTCCGGTGATACTTGGCCTTTTAAATGTGGTTTTTTACAACCTGATTTATACCCCGCTGAAGACCAGAAGCTGGATTGCCATCCTGCCCGGCGCATTGGTGGGAGGTGTTCCCCCATTGATTGGCTGGACATCTGCCGGACATTATATTTTTCATCCCAATGCCATCTTTCTTTTCATTTTCGTATGCCTGTGGCAGGTACCCCATTTTTGGCTTCTGATGATCAAATACGGCAAGGAGTATGAAAAGGCGGGATTTTCCTCTATTTCGAAGATTTTAAACGAATTGCAAATAAAGCAGGTGGTCTTTCTTTGGGGATTGATTACCTCCTTGTTCCTTCTTCTCTTTCCCTTTTTCGGCTTTGTACTTCACCCGGTTTTGATTGGAACATTGATTTTGACCAACCTTTATTTCATCCGCCAATTTTACAAATATCTGTTCAGGGAAACTGAAACCGGTACCATTCGCAAGGCATTTATTCTGATCAACATGTATGCGATGGTTGTTTTTATTCAATTGGCAATCAATGCATTGATATCATGACAAGAGTAGCCTTTAAAATGAAACTAAAACCCGGATTTTTGGCCGAGTACAAAAAACGGCACGATGAAATCTGGCCAGCATTGGCTTTAGAGTTGTCAAAAGCCGGAATAACAGACTATTCCATCTTTTTCGATGAGGAAACCAGCGCACTTTTTGCCGTCCAGAAACAGTCGGAAAATAGCACGGCAGATCTGCTCCCACAAACTGAAATCGTGAAGAAATGGTGGAAGTTTATGGCTGAAATTATGGAGGTTAATGCGGACAATTCGCCGGTTTCGCTTCCATTAACCGAGGTCTTTCATCAGGATTAAATTCTCCCTTTCTATTTTTCCTCCTTAATGTACTTCCTGATAACCAGGTATTTCAACTCCTTGTTGGTGGCATTGCTGATGCCATGTTCACTTCCTACGGGACAGTAAAAGGTTGTATTCGGGCCCCCCGTGGTAGTTTTTCCATCCAGGTAAAATTGGGCAGTACCCTCCAGAACATAGAATACTTCGTCGCCTGGATGTTTGTGTGGCGCATGCGTTGCCAGGTTTGGGCCGACTACACTCATCTTTACCGTTAATCCATCCGGCAGAAAATTCTGATCGATAAACCAGTACTGGTATCCAACAGAGGTTTTGATGGTTTTATCCAGGCTAAACTTGTTGAAGCAGTTTTCGAAGGTGTATTTGTTGCTCTCAGGTGTACTCTTTTTTGCGGTTTCCTGTGCAATGGTGAGGTTGATTAGGAACAATGAACTTAACAGAACAAGGGACATTTTTAGTTTCATAAATTGAGAATTATTTTGGGATTGAAAATATGATTTATTTGAACATAATTGTAGCATTGGACGATTGAAGCCCGGCAGATTCTAGAGATTCAACTTTCTGCTGCCTCTGCCTATTTTTGAATTTTCATCCAAACATTCATTTCACCCGCACCCCTGTTTGCCCATGAGTAGTAGGGGATGGCAGTGATGGATTGTTTGGTGTTTCCGGTTTTTACCCCAGTTTCAATACCGGTAGTTTTGATGACGGTAATACCATTCAAAAGATCCGGAATAAACTGTGTTTGGTAACTATTTTTGCTGTTCAATTGGAGGTTGGGTATTTTAACCTCTTTGTTGTCAGGCCATTCAAAACAATAGACCAATGGTCCCCGTTGAATGGCAACTCTGCCGGAGTCCTCTTTGATTTCGGGATGGGCAACGAGTTCCCTTACCGGCATCGGTAGATTTAAAATTAGCTGGTCCCCTTTCTTCCATTCCCGGGAAATCACTGCATATCCTTTAGTGAGTTGAAAGTCCGCTTTGGTTCCGTTCACGCTGATGGTGGCCCCAGCCATCTCCGGGGTTTTGAAACGGTATAAATCTGAAGGAAGCGCCTGGTTTTGTGCCCATCCCGGTATTCTTACCAGGAGGTTGAATTTTCCACGCTTACCAGGATTGATCTTCATGGTAATTTTTCCCGACCATGGATAGTCTGTTACTTGTTCGATGGATAGCTGATCTCCACGCAGATTGATTGTTGCCGTGTTGTTCATAAACAGATTAACATACAGAGAATCATTTTTTTGTGCATAGACATATCCGGGTACGGAAGGAATAAAGCGGCAGATATTGCTGGGGCAGCAGGCACAGCCAAACCAGGCGCTTCGCTTATTTTTACCATGCGATTCGAGCGGGTTGGGGTAGAAAAACCTGTCGGCGCTCAGCGAAATACCCGATAAAAGGGCATTGTAGAGTGTCCGTTCGAGCACATCGAAATATTTGGCATCCCCTTCCAGCAGAAACATGCGGTAGTTCCAGAATACATTGCTGATGGAGGCACAAGTCTCGCAATATGCGGTAAGATTTGGCAAAGAATAGGGATCGCTGAACCCTTCGTTTTTTCCGGCCGAGCCTATTCCACCTGTGACGTACAATTTGGTTTTCAAGAGATCGTTCCAGATCTTATCGATGGCATTTTGGTAGGAAATATCACCTGTCAGGGCAGATACATCAGCCATTCCGGCGTACATATAGGTTGCCCGCACGGCATGACCCACGATTTTATCCTGCTCAATCACTGGAATGTGTGCCTGGTTGTACTCATCGCCATTTTTTCTGCAATCGAGGAAGAATTTGGCCAGTTTGAGGTAACGCTCCTCCCCGGTAATCCGGTACAGTTTTGCAAGGCCCATTTCAATAACCTGATGACCAGGATAATAGGAGAGTTTTCCCGGACCGAAATCGTGGTCAACCAAATTGGCGCTCTTGATGGCAACATCCAGAAGGGTGCGTTTTCCGGTAGCCAGGAAATGGGCGTAGGCTGCTTCGTAGAGATGGCCAAGATTGTAAAGTTCGTGGCTCAGTTCCGGATCCTTCTCCCACCTCTTTTTTCCAACCCATGGATGCATGTGAAGCGAATCGATGGTACGGTTGGTGTAGAGGTAGCCATCCGGTTCCTGAGCAAGGTTAATGTATTGGATTACAGAGTCAATGCGGCTTTCCAGAAATGGATTGGGATTTGTTTGCAGGGAATAGCTGGCTCCCTCAATAATTTTATAGAGATCTGAATCATCGAAAGGATATTCGGATTGAAACTTTCCCTTGGTCAGTTTTCCGGCAATCTTGAAATTCTCGACCCGGCCGGTTTTGTAGCACTGGTCCAATGCAATCGGGATGGTCACTTTCTGGTTCAATTCGATTCGTGGTGCCCAGAAGTGATCATTTACTTTCACCTTTGTAAAATTCACCGGTTGAATAGGATAGTCTTTTAATGATTGTTCCTGACCAAAGGCAATATTTCCTGAAAGGATGTAAACAGTTGTCAATACGAATGTGTAAAACCAGATTTTTTCTAAATCGGAATTAGTTTTCTTTCTTATTCGATATCTTGTCATAAGTATTTTTTATGCAAATCAGCAAGATGTTTTTCTGCATCAAAATTTTCAACCAGTGGATTAATTTCTCCTTCAATCAATGCATTTCTTAACGCTCTCAATTTTCTCTCCTCTGATTCTAACAATCTCAATGCTGAACGAACAACTGTATTTTTTCTCACTTTGATCTGCTTTTTGCCCCGAAGTTACCAAACATTGGAAATAAAACCAAGTGAGTTCAAATTGATCCTTTTCGAACGTCTTTGTTGAATTGTTTTTTTGAGCGTAGCAGGTTAAAATGGTTGAAAAAATCAGTAGTTTTATCCCCTGAATCGTTTATTTAACTACTACTACACAATGAGAAAGCTATTTTACCTTCTGACATTTGTTGGAGGACTGTTTTTGTGCTCCTTTTCACCTGCAAAGGAGGCCAAAGAAAAACAACCCATTTACAAGGATACTCCGTTTCTTGAGGAGTATAGCGTTAAGTTTTATGCCAAATCCGACACCATTCATCTTTTAAAGGTGGGTTGTGACAGGAATGGAGATGTTAAAATTTTGACCTCGGCCGGTCTTTACAAGCCCTACGGAGGAGTATTTCAGTTTGCCGGAACATTGGAGAAGGATCAATCCTACAGACCGATGGCAAAGAAGAAACTGACTGATTTGATGATTTACAAGGATCAGTTTGTTTACCTGGATGATCAGGCCGTTTTAAGCAACAGCTGGGCCGGGAAACTGTTTTCAAGACACCTACAACCAGATGCTACCCAGTTCGAAGCCGGAGCCGACTTTACTTTCCTGGTTTCGAATGGGAAAGAGATTAAGTTGGTCAAAGATTCAAAAGTAGATTGGACGGGTAGCTTTCCGGGTACAAAACTCCTTTCAATCAGATTTGATTCTTCCCGCAATCTGTATTGGCTGATGGGAGCCAGCGAACTCTGTACTTTCAATCCTAAGAGCAAGGAGCTAAAGAGTGTTTTTAAAGCCGCAAATCTGACATGTTTCGACCTGACAGCTGATAAAAAGACAATCTTTATGGGTACCGACAACGGATACCTGAAGTTCGATCCCATTGCCTTGAAGCAAATTGGTGAAATCGTCCAAAGAGTACCATCCGCAAAAATTACAGCATTGAAAGAGGTAAACGGCCAGATGTGGTTTGGATCTACAGAAGGTGCATTTCAACTGAGATCCGATGGGAAATACAATTTTTACAACGGCGAAAGATGGTTACCGGGAAACCTGGTTGTCGAATTTGCGAAAGGTGAAGGGAATACAGTGCTCATCTTGACTGATAAAGGTTTGACAAAGATGGAATACAAAAACTGGACATTGGCCGACAAGGCCGAAGTCTACGAAAAACAGGTCAGGCTAAGGCACATCAGGAATGGATTCAACTCCTCATTCGATGGTATGGAAAAGGGAAATTTGGCAAGCGGCAGGTTGAGCGACTCCGATAACGATGGATTGTGGACCTCCATGTATCTTGCCGGAGAGGTTTTCAGATATGCGGTGACCAAGTCGGAAGATGCATTGCAGAATTGCAGGGAATCCCTGGATGCCATGGAGAGACTCTATTCGATCAATGGTTTAAAGGGCTTTCCATCCAGATCTTTCGAACGCAGCGGCTGGATGAAACACCTTTCAGATCCTGACAGATGGAAAAATGCCGCAGATCCTGAATGGGACTGGAAAGCCACCACCAGCAGTGACGAGGCCATTGGCCACATTTTTGTGTTGGGAGCTATGGCAGAACTTACCGGCGATCCTGACCTGACAAAACGCTCCATTCATCTGATCGATATTTTGATGACGCACATCGTCGAACACGACATGTACCTGATAGATTTTGATGGAAAACCAACCCTTTGGGGAAAATGGAATCCGGATTATGTAAATGCAAGGCCAAAGAATGTGGGTGACCGCAAAATCAATTCGTCCAACATCATTGCTATGCTGCAAACAGGTTATCACTTTACCCATAAGGAGATTTTCAAGCAAAAGGCCTTTGATTTGATGAACAACTACGGCTATTATGAAAACCTGATGCAAAAAATGGCCAATATTGGCAAAGCAGATGCAGGAGCGGATCAACTCAGTAGGGAGCTTTCCGAAGACTGGAACCATTCTGATGACGAGATGTATTTTTGTGGATACTGGGGTTTGTACCGTTATGCTTTCAATGATACCCTTAAATCAAGTTTTAAGGCTTCAATCCTGGATCACTGGCAGATCGAAAGGCCAGAAAAGGAGGGAGCCTGGAATATCTTCACAGCCCTTACCGGAACGGCCAATTTTGACCTGAATGAAGCAGCCTGGTGGTTGAAAAACTATCCGATGGATATGATTGAATGGGTAATCATCAACAGCAACAGAAAAGACATTGACAAAATTGAACCCAATTTCAGGAATCAGACCACCAAAGAGGTACTTCCTCCACAGGAAAGGCCTATCCATCGTCACAATGGAAATATGTTCAGTTTGGACCGTACTCATGGCAATGGTAACTCAGAAAGTAGCGCAGGGGATATCTGGCTGCTGCCATACTGGATGGGGAGATATTTGGGGGTAATCAGCGCACCGGTGAAGAATTAAAGGTTACAAATTACAAATGAATGGGACTCTGAAGTTTAGATACTTGAGTCATATTTTAAGCTATGCAATTGATTGGTATAATCTACTGAAAAACAAATATATAAACGCTATGAAAATTTTTTCTGCTATTTTGATATTTGCATTTCTGTCTGGTTATGCCATTCAAATGCAGGATCACGGTAGTGTGGTTTGGTTCCGGAATATAAAGATCAGGACAATGTGAAAATTGGGAAATGTGGAAATGTGAAAATTGCGCTACACTAAAAGGTTGAACATTTTATTTAATGCCTTTAAACCTGTACACTAGGGGCTACCACAAATGCCCCATTTTCACATTTTCCAATTTTCCAATTTTCACATTTATTTTTACTTCCCCTCAATCCATTTGATAATCTTCTCTTCATCAGGAAGTTCCTTTGGAAAGGCAACATCCGCCAGCTGACCATTCTCGTTGATCAGAAACTTTTGAAAATTCCATTGCACAGGAGCATCGACAACTCCATTTTCAGCTTTGCTGGTCAACCATGTATAAAGGGGGTCAATGTCAGCGCCTTTGACTGAAATTTTAGACATCATAGGGAAGGTTACTCCGTAATTTTGAGTGCAAAAGGTCTTAATTTCAGCATTGGTGCCGGGTTCCTGAGAGGCGAAATTGTTAGCAGGGAAACCAATGATAACGAAATTACGGTCTTTGTATTTTTCATACAGCTTTTCAAGCAAGGCATATTGAGGTGTCAATCCGCATTTGGAAGCTGTATTGACCACCATTACTTTCTTACCCTTCAGCGAAGATAAGTCGAAATTTTGGCCGTCCAGTGTGGAGGCCTTGAAATTGTACAAAACCTTGTTTTGTGCAGACAAACCGGCTACAGAGAGTACCATGGCAAGTGCGAAAATTATCTTTTTCATGTGTAATAAATTTAATAAATTGTAATAATATCATTTTATACGGTTAATCTCAATAGTTGTTTCTAGTGGTCATTTACGGATGTAAGCTTCTCTTTTCTATTCTCATTTCACAATCGATCAATTTTCATATTCTACTACATTTCCGTCCGAAATTAACATATCAGCAATTTTTTGCATGCGATCGCGGACAGTGTCCAATCCTTCATTCACATTCCCGGGATTCCGCAAGCTCCATCCCGGGCTACAAAATTGGTCGTCCCTGACGGGACTTCACACCTCTTGTTAGATTTTACCACCTCATCAATTTTTTCAAAATCTTTCGCGTCGTTCAAACCCATCACTCGTCTCATTTCCACATTTTCACATTTCCCAATTTTCCAATTCCCCCTGGTTGATAACTTCTTCCTTCTCCGAGTTGGGAACATCCATTTTTCTCTTATTTTTGGAGTTCGTTAAGAGAAAAGATTGCATGGAACATTACATCGTATCAGCCCGTAAATATCGCCCCGATACCTTCACAACAGTGGTGGGCCAACCCTCCATTACCTCCACGCTGAAGAATGCAATCAGGAGCAACCACCTTGCCCATGCCTATCTGTTTTGCGGTCCGAGAGGGGTGGGAAAGACAACCTCTGCCCGGATTTTTGCCAAGACAATCAACTGCCTGAATCTTACAGCTGATACTGAGCCTTGCCAAAAGTGTGAATCATGCATCTCATTTGGTGAAAACCGCTCTTACAACATCCACGAGCTGGATGCGGCCTCAAACAATTCGGTAGAAGACATTCGTTCCCTGGTGGATAAAGTAAGGATACCTCCTCAAATCGGGAAGTACAGCGTCTACATCATTGATGAGGTACACATGCTCTCTTCCCAGGCATTCAATGCGTTCTTGAAAACGCTTGAAGAACCGCCGGCACATGCCATCTTTATCCTTGCAACGACCGAAAAACAGAAAATCATCCCAACCATCCTCTCCAGGTGCCAGATCTATGATTTTAACCGGATCAGTATCGCCGACATTGAGAAACATCTGCTTGAGGTGGCAGGAAAAGAGAAGGTGAATATCGAGGCTGAAGCGCTGAACGTCATTGCCCAGAAAGCCGATGGCGCCATGCGGGATGCGCTTTCTGTTTTCGATCAGGTTGTGAGTTTTTGCGGTGACACTGTCACTTACCAGGATACGATTGCCAATCTGAACGTGCTCGACTACGATTACTACTTCAAATTGACAGAAGGATTTATCAAAGGGGATGTTTCCGGTAATCTGATGATTTTTAATGAGATTTTGTCCAAGGGATTTAATGCCCATCATTTCATCGTTGGCTTGTCCCAGCACTTCCGTGATCTGCTGATTAGCCGCGATGCGGTTACGCTGCCGTTGCTTGAAGTAGGAGGGGAGATCAAGGAGCGCTACAGAAAACAGGCTTCACATTGTTCTGAAGATTTTTTAACAGCCGCGCTGATCCTGGCTTCAGATTGCGACATTCAGTACAAAAGTTCGTCCAACCAACGTTTTCTGGTCGAATTGGCGCTTATCAGAAGTGCACAGCTTATTGAGCAATTAAAAAAAAAACAGTTGACGAATCAATAGCCTGTCTCTATCTGTTACCACTTTTTGACGCTCTGGTTGCACCTATAAATCCGACAAAAGAGGCTGTACCACTCGTTAAATCAGTTGAATCATCAAAATTATTGAAATCAACTCCTGAGGTTATCCATTCGCCTGTCAGTCGGCCAACCGCCAAAGAACCAAAGAACTGGAACAAGCATACCGAAAATCTTTCAACTCCATCAATCTCCGGCATGCTCAATGGCGGGAAACTGTCAGGTGTTTCAGAGCCGGTTGCGGATCGTCTGAAAGCCAGCTCAAACCCCAAAGAGCGCCCCTTTGATCTATCCCAACTCATTGAAGCGTGGAAAAAATTTGCGGAAAGCGTTGACGCGGCGCAGCTCAGATCTGCGCTTTCAGTTAGAGAGCCCATTTTCACCGAGGATTATAATATTGTTTACAATCTGGACAATGAAGTTCAGCGTCAGCGCATTACGCTGGATTTAAAACCCAAATTGCTGGCGCATTTACATACTGCCTTGCACAATGATAAGATAACAGTAGAATTCAATGTGACAGAAAACAAGGAGGAGATCCAGAACAGGCCATACACCAACCAGGAAAAGTTCAATGTTCTGGCAGCCAAGTATCCTTTACTTGGCAGTATGAAACAAAAATTCGGACTGGATTTTGATTGAGAACCCTAAATAGTGTTTTTCGTAGATGTAAACCTTGTTACTCAACCATTATTTTGTACCTTTAGCCCTCCAAAATAGAAAGTAAAAATTACTCAAATTAGAATAGCAAATGCAGAAAATTAAAGTATTAAACCCTGTCGTAGAGCTCGATGGGGATGAGATGACCAGAATAATCTGGAAAATGATCAGAGAAAAGCTGATTCTTCCTTTCGTGGATGTTGATATCAAATATTTTGACCTCAGAATAGAATACAGGGATCAGACAAATGATCAGGTGACCATTGATGCTGCCAATGCCATCAAAAAATACAAAGTCGGCATCAAATGTGCCACCATCACCCCGGATGAGGCACGTGTCAAAGAGTTTGGGCTTAAAAAAATGTGGAAATCACCCAATGGAACTATCCG
The DNA here is from genome assembly GCA_036170635.1 of Prolixibacteraceae bacterium. GTDB lineage: Bacteria > Bacteroidota > Bacteroidia > Bacteroidales > Prolixibacteraceae > CAINVV01. The sequence continues at coordinate 17,190 of JAVHPO010000371.1, forward strand.
TAATATTTTGGATGGAACCATTTTCCGCGAACCGATCGTCGTAGATAACGTACCGCGCCTGGTTCCCCAGTGGACCGCCCCAATCATGATCGGACGTCATGCATTTGGTGATCAGTACAGGGCAACAGATATAGTAGTAGATCGCCCGGGGAAACTGACACTCTGTTTTAAAGCTGACGATGGCTCGGAACAAGAGGTACATGACGTCTTCCATTTTGATGGCCCAGGTGTTGCCCTGGCCATGTACAATACTGAAGAGTCAATCCGCGGATTTGCCCATAGTTGTTTCAAGATGGCTTTGACCAAGAAATGGCCGCTCTACCTCTCAACAAAAAATACCATTCTAAAGAAGTATGATGGCTTTTTCAAGGATATCTTCGAAGAGATTTTCCTAAGCGATTACAAAGCAGATTTTGACAAGGCAGGCATTACTTACGAACACCGTTTGATTGATGATATGGTTGCCTCTGCATTGAAATGGAATGGCAATTTCATCTGGGCATGTAAGAATTATGATGGTGACGTTCAGTCAGATACTGTTGCTCAAGGCTTTGGGTCTCTGGGCTTAATGACTTCCGTATTGCTTACTCCAGACGGGGGTACCATGGAAGCGGAGGCTGCCCATGGAACTGTAACCAGACACTACCGTGAATACCAAAAAGGCCGTCCGACTTCCACCAATCCGATCGCTTCTATATTTGCCTGGACGCGCGGACTCGATTTCAGGGGAAAACTGGACGGAAACCAGCCATTGCGCGATTTCGCAGCGCTGCTCGAAAAAGTTTGTATCGATACAGTGGAGTCTGGAAAGATGACAAAAGACCTTGCCCTCTCCATATATGGCGATAAACTCACAAGCGACAACTACCTTACAACTGAGAAATTCATGGATGCCTTGGTTGAGGAGCTGAACAAGCGGATGAATAGACCTGTTTGTGAACCACAATTAAAAATTTGAGTCATGTTAAAAAAGTCGATAGAAGTTGCACTAAATAAGCAGATTAATGCTGAATTTCATTCCGCATATCTTTATTTGTCCATGTCTTCATACCTCCAGTCGATTGGCATGGCCGGATGCGCAAACTGGATGAAGGTACAATACCAGGAAGAGCTGGCACATGCTACCCATTTTTTTGATTATGTAGTGGAACGGGGAGGACGTGTAGAATTGTCTCCGATTGATGCGGTTACTGTCAATTTCAAAAATGTGCTTGACGTCTTTGAAGAGACTTTGACACATGAAGTCCAGGTAACCGGATTGATTAATAACCTGATGGATATATGTATCAATGAAAGTGATCACGCTTCCAAAAGTTTTTTGCAATGGTTTGTTGATGAGCAGGTTGAAGAGGAAGCCAATGTGGAACAAATACTTCATAACCTGAAACTGATCAATGGTGAAGGCCAGGGATTGTTGATGATGGACCGCGAAATGCAATCAAGGGTCTTCGTCAATCCATTTCCTGCCAAGGCATAAAAATCTCGATTAAGATCACCGGTCCCTGAGCGAAGCCGAAAGGCCGAAGGGCCAACGGGGAATCCACAATTATTTGGTATAATATTTGTGGATTCTCTTTTTGAGATATACTGACAAGTTTGCGGACCCGTCAGGTTTTCAAAACCTGACGGGTTTTTAATGATGGGGTATTTCATTCGTTGCAACATTTCAATTACCTTTGTGGGTGCATTGAAAAGAAATAATTTAAAACACACCATACCATTGATATGTCAATTATTGGAAATTTATTAAAAGGTCTATTGGGTAACAAATCAGACAGGGATATTAAGGAAGTTATGCCGGTCATTACCCTGATCAAAGAAGAATACAGTCGGATTACAGGTTTCAGCAATGATGAGTTACGTGCTGAAACGATACGTATCAAAACGATTGTCAGTGATTACATCAAGGCAGAAGAGGATGAAATTGTAGCATTAAAAGAGCGTGCCGAGAGTGGTGAAATTCCCATTGAAGAGGGAGAGAAATTATACGATCGTGTTGATAAACTCGAAGAAATCATCACCAAAAAAATCGAAGAGGTACTAAAAACCATTCTTCCGACTGCCTTTGCAATCGTGAAAGATACGGCCCGCCGCTTTTTCGAAAACGAGGAAATTGTTGTATCAGTTTCTGATTTCGATCGTGAACTTGCTGCCACAAAGGATTTTGTAACCATCGACGGAGATAAGGCCATCTTCAGAAACAGCTGGATTGCCGGTGGAACGCTTCAGACATGGAACATGGTACACTATGATGTTCAGTTAATCGGAGGATATGTTTTGCATACGGGTAAAATTTCAGAAATGGCAACCGGTGAGGGGAAAACACTTGTGGCTACGCTTCCGGTATTTCTAAACGCGCTCGCAGGTCGGGGTGTTCATATTGTGACCGTCAACGACTATCTTGCCAAACGTGACTCCGAGTGGATGGGGCCGATTTACCAATTTCATGGTATCTCGGTAGATTGTATAGACAAGCACCAACCAAACTCTGTTGAACGCAGAAAAGCATACAATGCCGATATTACCTTTGGCACAAACAACGAGTTTGGTTTTGACTACCTTCGTGACAATATGGCAACCGAGCCTGCCGATTTGGTGCAGCGCAAACACCATTATGCCATCGTGGATGAGGTAGACTCTGTATTGATCGATGATGCACGTACGCCTTTGATCATATCCGGTCCGGTTCCCAAAGGTGAAAATCAGCTTTTTGATGTGCTGAAATCTCCCATCGAACAGTTGGTGAAAACGCAAAGGGAGTTGGTGAACCAACTTCTGGTGGAAGCCAAGAAAAAAATAAACTCAAGCAACAAGGATGAGGCAGAAGAGGGTGCCATGGCGTTGCTTCGCGCTTACAAAGGGTTGCCCAAATATAAGCCAACCATCCGTTTCCTTAGTGAAGAGGGAAACAAGTCCAAAATGATGAAGATTGAAAACTTCTACATGCAGGACAACAGTAAAAACATGCACATTGTCACTGACGAGCTTTATTTTATCATAGAAGAGAAGCAAAATTCAGTAGAGCTTACAGACAAGGGTATCGACATTCTTTCTCACAACAACTCGGATTCAGGCTTCTTTATTCTACCGGATGTAGGTGCAAATATTGCTGATATTCAGAATGATAAAAGCCTTTCGGATGCAGATAAAGTTGAAAGAAAGGATCTTTTGATGCAGGACTATGCCATCAAGTCTGAAAGGGTACACACCGTCAATCAATTGCTGAAGGCATACACCATGTTCGAAAAAGACATCGAATATGTGGTGATCGAAAACAAGGTGAAAATAGTAGACGAGCAGACGGGCCGTATCATGGAGGGTCGTCGCTATTCGGATGGATTGCACCAGGCTATCGAAGCCAAGGAAAAGGTTGTGGTGGAAGCTGCCACCCAAACCTTTGCCACCATCACGCTGCAAAACTACTTCAGAATGTACCACAAACTTGCCGGTATGACCGGTACTGCGGAAACGGAGGCAGGTGAGTTGTGGGATATCTACAAATTGGAAGTTGTTGTGGTACCAACCAATCAGCCAATTTCGAGAAAAGATTACGAGGACCTGGTTTACAAGTCCAAAAATGAAAAATACAAAGCTATCATTGAAGAGATTGTCCGCCTGAACAAGATTGGCCGACCGATGCTGGTTGGTACAACTTCCGTGGAAATTTCAGAGTTGCTTAGCCGGATGTTGCAAATGAGGGGCATCAAGCACCAGGTTTTGAATGCCAAACTGCACCAGCGTGAAGCTGATATCGTGGCCGAAGCAGGTAAACTGGGAACTGTCACTATTGCAACCAACATGGCAGGCCGTGGTACCGACATTAAATTAACAAGCGAAACCCGTGCCCTTGGTGGTCTTGCCATCATCGGTACAGAGCGGCACGACTCCCGCCGCGTCGACCGCCAGTTACGTGGTCGTGCCGGTCGTCAGGGTGATCCCGGAACCTCACAGTTCTTTGTTTCGCTGGAGGATGACCTGATGCGTCTGTTCTCTTCCGACCGAATTGTTGGTATCATGGACCGCCTTGGATTAAAGGAGGGAGAGGTCATCCAGCATTCCATGATCTCCAAATCCATCGAACGTGCCCAGAAGAAAGTAGAAGAGAACAACTTTGGCATTCGTAAACGTTTGCTGGAATACGATGACGTGATGAATTCCCAGCGTGAGGTCATTTACAAGAAAAGACGCCATGCCCTATTTGGAGAGCGGATTGACGTGGATATTCTCAACATGATCTTCGATATGGGTGAATTACTAAGTACTGAACATCAACCAAATGGTAAGGAAGGATACGAAGATTTCCGCCTTGATCTGATCAAAGCGCTATCACTTGATTCTCCGGTGGATGAAGAGGAATTTTCCAAGATCAATGTCGACGAGCTTACAGATAAAATCTACCACGATTCCATCGAAAATTTCACCAGAAAATCGCAGGCAATTTCTCGTCAGGCCTGGCCAGTCGTTAAAAATGTTTATGAAACCAAGTCGCATATTTACAACAATATAGTTGTGCCCATTACCGATGGACACCGCCTTTTTAACATTGTTACAAACCTCGAGAAAGCCTACAAAACACAGGGTGTTGATCTGGTGAAGTCGTACGAAAAGCAGGTTATTCTCGCCACCATCGATGAGCATTGGAAAGAGAACCTCAGAGAACTGGACGAGTTGAGAACTTCGGTACAGAATGCCTCTTACGAGCAAAAAGATCCGCTGCTTATCTATAAACTGGAGTCATTTAACCTGTTCAAGGCCATGATGGAGCAGATCAACAGGGGAGTGGTATCCACTCTGATGAAGGGGCAGATTCCAATTAGTGAGGCTGATGAGGTGAAAGAGGCCCCAATTGCCAGGCGTGCGCATGATCGTTCACAATACCGCGAAGAGAAGTTGGATGCATCAAATCATCCGGGAGAACACCAGGAAGAACAAAAAGCACCTCAGCCGATACGACATGCACCCAAAGTTGGTCGAAATGAGCCTTGTCCATGCGGTAGCGGTAAGAAATTCAAAAATTGTCACGGACACGAATAATAAAGTAAAGATATAAGATATTAGAGATGAGACATAAGATGCATTTAATTGTAATTTACTGATTATGAGTAATTACTGTTGTTGTGTTTCAAGTCTTATATCTTATAGAAAAATAGAAAATAAAAATAGTTAAGATAATCCTGAAAGATGAGTACATTGTTATCTATTCATTGGAATGTTAGTCCGGAACTTTTTAGTCTTGGGCCAATCTCAGTCCGCTGGTACGGTTTGATGTTTGCGCTGGGCTTTTTGGTTGGCTATCAGATTATGTTCAAAATGTTTAAGTTTGAAAAATCGGATACTGAATGGCTGGATAAGTTGTTTATCTACACAATTATAGCAACAATTGTTGGTGCACGGCTTGGACATGTATTCTTCTATGGATGGAGCTATTATTCCCAACATCTTCTCGAGATTGTTTTGCCGATTGCAAAAGGTGAGTTTGGATATAAATTCGTTGGATATCAAGGTCTTGCCAGTCATGGTGGGGGGATTGGGATTGTTATTGCCATCTATATTTATTCGAAAAGAGTGACCAAGCGATCAATGCTTTGGACACTTGATCGCCTGATTATCCCTACCGCATTGGTCGGGGCAATGATCCGTACAGGAAACCTCATGAATTCTGAAATATATGGTGTTGCCACCAACCTGCCATGGGGATTTATTTTTGAACGTAACCATGAAGTCGTAGCCAAGCATCCTACCCAGATATATGAAGCACTGGGGTATCTGGTAGTTTTTGTTACTTCCATGTGGATGTTCTTTAAAACCAAAGATTTGAAAGACCGCCAGGGATTTATCATCGGTTATGGCTTTGCAGGAATTTTCCTAACCCGTTTTTTTGTTGAGTTTATCAAGGAAAACCAGGAGGCGTTTGAAGCCGGTATGGCATTGAATATGGGCCAAATTTTAAGTATCCCATTTATTTTGGCGGGTTGCTATTTAATGTATCGCGCACTCAAGAATCCTCCGGTAATATACAAGCACTGATTTGGATTCGTTGGTTTAAGGGATTGTTGGATTAGGTTGCTGAGTAGGGATAGTATTTGGCATTTTATTTTTTGGATGCCTTAGGCGTTTTATCTCGAGGCTTCTTGCTCCAAAGTTGAGGAGTAATCCTTTGTCAAGTTTATAGGCTATAAGGTAGTTAAGGCCTTGTGCCAGATGGAAATCCTCCAAAGTCTTTACGGCTTTGAGCTCTACCATAATTGATTCTTCAACCAGAAAATCTACTCTTCTGGTTCCAATCCTCATACTATCATAATAGAGAGGCATTTCCAACTCGCGGGCAAAATGCAATTCGTTTTTCCTCATCTCAATCGCCAATGCTCGTTGGTATATAACTTCCTGAAAACCATTTCCCAAAGTTGCGTGAACCCTCATGGCACAACCTATAATCCTGTAAGTCAGCTCATCATCAATCTTTTCTTTCTCCATCCTAAAAATTGATATTCTAATATGAAACGAACTTGTATATTGATATATAAGTTACGGTATTTGACGGACAATAACGAATGTAATCCTTACAATTGTGATGTTGATGGCGCCATCAATATTTAAAGTTAGCGACCAATTATAATCCAACAATCCCCAAATCCCACGAATCCAAATGCTAACAATTGCCACATAATCAACAATATACAAATCAACTGTTTATAATTTCAACACTGTATAAAATATATACACCTCCTTTAATAGTCTTAAATACAACGTTATACGACAAAATTAAATATTTATTGTTCTTGGTTCTCTGATTATTAAAATTCCACTTGCAGGTTTGGACGCCGCTTTGCAGAAATCCACCACCGATTATTTTTTTCTCGCGGCACTTCTTACTTTTCTGTTAATCCTCTTTTTAATATTCTTTACCAGAAAAAAAATTAAAAATCCGCTGAATGCCATCATCAAAGCCAGCCTGGCTGTGGCAGGAGGTGACAGAAGCACCAGGCTCGAAGTAAAACCTCACCAGTTGTCAGATATGAGAATGGTGTCGGTTGCCTTCAATGAGATGCTCGACAACCTGCAGACAGCCACCAATGAGTTGCAGAACTGGTCGCAACAGCTTGAATATAAGGTGCAGAAAAAGTCTGAGGAGCTCGGGCAGGCTCAAAATGAACTGATCAATGTCGAAAGGATCGCTTCACTGGGTAAGTTGTCACTTTCTGTCGCGCACGAAATCAACAATCCCCTTTCCGGAATATTGATTTATGCCAAATTGGTATACAAACAGCTTGGTAACCAGGATATTGATCCTGTTAAAAAGGAATTGATGCTGAAACATCTGAAACTCATTGAAAATGAGACCAAAAGATGTGGTGATATTGTTAAGGGATTGCTTGACTTTTCAAGAAAGAATCAGGATGGCTTCGAACAAAAACATCTTCATGAAATATTGACGGAAACTTTTGAACTTATGTCACATCCCATGAAGATTGCCAATATTCATTTCATTTCCGATTTTTCAGCCAAACCGGATCTGATCTACTGCAGTCCAAACCAGATCAAACAGGCTTGCATCGGAATTTTGGTCAATGCTTCGGAAGCTGTTTCAGAGAACGGAGAAGTACTGTTCAGGACCATGAACCCGGATGCAGATCATATCTGCATTGAAATATCCGATAATGGAGTGGGAATCAATGAGGAGGATATCCCTCACATCTTCGAACCATTCTTTTCTACCAAACAGAATGCCAGCGGTATAGGCCTTGGACTCGCAATTGCTCATGGAATCGTTCAGAATCACAAAGGAAAAGCAGAAGTAAAATCAGAAAGAGGAAAAGGGACTACAATTTCACTGACGCTTCCTCTTATCAGGAATTAATGAGTATAATAGTATGGCCAAAAAAATTTCAATTTTAATTGTTGACGACGAAGAATCTGTCAGGGATTCGTTGTACAACTGGTTCATTGAAGATGGATATTATGTGGAATGTGCCGAAAATGCGAAAAAAGCCCTCACAATTCTTCAGTCAGACAACTTTGACATCATCCTGGCAGACATCAAAATGCCCGGAATTGATGGCTTGGAAATGCTGAAGCGCATCAAGTCTTTGAAGAGCGATGCCATTGTCATCATCATGACCGCGTTTGCTACGGTAGATACTGCAGTGCAAGCCTTGAAGGACGGTGCGTTTGATTATGTAACCAAGCCGTTCGATCCGGATGAACTTTCTCACCTGATCAGGAATGCCTCCAAGCAGATTTCCCTGATTGAAGAGAACGAGATTTTGAAAGACAAAGTCATTTCGCTCGAAAATGTGGAGGATATGGTTGGCCACAGCGAAGCCATGCAAGAGGTGTTCAGGCAAATTGAGAGTGTGGCACAATCGACAGCCTCGGTGATCATTACCGGCGAGAGCGGCACTGGAAAAGAGCTTGTCGCGAAAGCAATTCATGCCAATTCTCCCCGCAAATTTTTTCCAATGGTAAGTGTTCATTGCGGAGCGCTGACCGAAAGTCTTTTGGAGAGCGAACTGTTCGGACACGAAAAGGGGGCATTTACGGGTGCCGTCTACAACAGGAAGGGTAGGTTCGAGATGGCCGACAGCGGTACAATTTTTTTGGATGAAATTGCCACCATCTCTCCAAAGATGCAGGTAGAACTTTTGCGCGTTCTGGAGACGAAAAGCTTTGTTCGCGTCGGTGGAAACAAGGAGATCAGTTCCGATTTCAGGGTACTGTGTGCCACCAACAGGGACCTGAGAGGTATGGTTGAGAAAGGTTTGTTCCGTGAGGACCTTTTTTATCGCCTCAATGTGGTCAACATCAATGTACCCCCTTTGCGGGAAAGGGTAGAGGACATTCCTTTGCTGATAGAATATTTTATTAAGAAATATTGCAGCTCGATGAACAGGCCCATCGTCACCATTGAGCCAGCTGCATTGCAGCGCATGGAGACATATGGCTATCCCGGCAATATCCGTGAACTTGAAAATATGATAGAACGTGCCATTGTAGTTGGGAATGGGAAGAAGATCATGCTCCGCGACCTGCCATTGATGAAGGAGCGGAGTCAACCAACCTTTGAGAGCCTCGATGATCTAGGCAAAAAGCATATTCTCCAGATCCTCAACAAATACAGCTGGAACATCACTGTTTCTGCCAAAGCGCTTAAGCTTGACAGAGTTACACTTTACAACAAGATTAAGAAATATGGTCTGACACCGCCTAAGTGATGCTGGAAAAAATCAAATTGATCTCCTTTGGATATTTTGAGAAGGGCCTTCTTGATAAGGTGGTAAATGATGTGGAGCATGAATTTCAACTTCCTGTCAAAACAAAGGAGGGCCATCTGGATCTTAGCCTCTTTTACGATCCGGCACGACGGCAGTATGATGGATTCAGGCTACTGAAAGAGATTGATATGGAATTTGCCAGGGAGACCAACAAAACGCTCGGACTTTTCAATGTTGATCTCTACATTCCAATATTAACCTACATATTTGGTCAGGCATATTTGAATGGTCGTGCAGGAATCGCTTCCATCTACAGATTAAGGAACGAACGATACGGCATATTCAAAGATGAAAAAATCCTGGTTGAACGATTTCGAAAAGAGGTTATTCACGAGCTTGGCCATACCTTTGGATTGATTCACTGTTACGACCCTTCGTGTGTGATGAGGTCGAGCACTTATGTCGAAGATATCGATCTGAAGGATTACCAGTTATGTCACCATTGCAAAGAGAAACTTTTCATTCACACCTGACAGGTTTCCAAAACCTGTCAGGTGTGATCGCAGTATTAAGGCATTCTGCTCAATCCTTCCCATTTAACTTTCCAGCTCCCGTCTTTGGGAATCCCCGGATTCTCTGTTTCACAGCCATCAAATCCGGCACACATCATGGCTACTGCGGCCAGAACGCCACCATTTCCCGGTAGGTAAAGTCTTAACCGTTTATCCTGGTAATTGTGTCCATTGGCCAGATAGGTGTTGGTAGGGATATTCATAAACAGCGCGTCGATGGCCTTGTCGGGACGTCCCAAACGGGTGGCAGTCATCGCTACCAGTGGAAAATCCCAGCCCCAGGTCTTTTTCCAGTTCCAATGGTCCCAGACATAATCAAAGGTTGCATTCATGGTCTTTTTATTGACAACCCTCGACTCGGGCATGAATCCCAGCGCGCCCAATACTGCAGGATGGTCCGAATGGAAAGGCAGATTGGTATATGAATCCGGAGCGCTCTCGGCCGAGAGATAGAGGCCATTCTTCTGTGCCAAAACAGCCAGCTTTTCGATGATCTCGTCCCATTGACGGTTGCGGCTCATACCCAACCGGACCCGCCATTGCTGCGCAACACTCAGTCCCCAGTGCCAATATGCCAGTTCATATGGGGAATTGTAGGTTACCTCCGGACTTAGCGATTCCTGTGCAGGAATGATTCCAACCAAATTGTAGCGGTTCTTATCAGGATCCCAGGTGGCAAAAGAGGCCATAAAATCGGCAGTCTGGAAAACCAGCTCCTTGTATTTTTCCAACATATCGGTAGTGTGGTAGTTCCGGTAACAGAGCTCCGCAAAATAGATGATGTGCGGTTGCTGCCAGATCAGAAATGAACCAACCGATGAGGGAGCCTCAGTACCTGTGGTGTCTGTCATTTTCATCCATCTGGCACCTTTATATCCTTGTCGCTGAGCAATTTTTTGGGCCATGGGCAATACGTCCCTGTACCATCCGAGGCTCTTTTCCAGCAAATCGATCCGGTTCCAGAGGGCAAAATGGGCCGCATGCCACCAATGCATCTCCAGGTGAAATTTTCCGTACCAGCTGTTGTAGGTCAATCCGGTTTCCTGTGGTGGAACGGTTCCCGCACACTGAATGGCCATCAGATATTGAGAGAGGACGACCCTGCGCTCAAGTTCGGTCGCCCTTGGATCGCTGCTTCCTGAGAAATCAATGGCGCCCCCCCGATTCCAGAAGTAACTCCATTTTGCCTCATTGGCCCGGGTTGTTTGATTAAAATCTGCTAGTTGAAGCGATCTCTTTTCCTTTGAAAACAGGCAACTTACTTCGATGCTCTGACCTTTGGGCGATAGCTCGAATTGATGTGCCTGTCTTTCTTTCATTTGGGCGGAGCCTTTCCAGTCAACTTTTGCAAAATAGGTGGTGGCATCTATCTGGTGTTCGAAAATCACTGAATTTTCGGCAACAGGGTTGGATATGGTTTTGTGTTTGTCCGGACTTTTCCAGTCACAGCCACCATCCATGTGATTCCCGCTAGGGTAGGGGAAATCAAATTTAACTTTCAATCTTCCCGCATCGATCAGAGGAGAGGTGATTTTGGATGAGATCATATCGAGATCCGGATGGCAGATCGTGGTAACTTCTACCGGAATACCCTCAATCTTGAAAGTGCTGTGAATCTCTCCTTTCCAAAGGTCGAGCTCCTCTTTGAGATCGGCAATATCCGCAATAGCGATGTCTGAACCGTCTTGCTTTTTAATATTCAAACCGATGATTCCCAGGTGCAAACGGTGTGCATTGGCCCTGAAATAGTTGCCTGCTTCCACCCCCCGTTGCGGACTCTTCAACTGGACAGAATAGGATTCCGGTCTGCCATGAAAATTGTAATTTTTCAGGCTCTCTTCGGGTTTATAACCAGCAGTATTGGGGAAATCATGCCATCCCCACTGCGATTGCGTACCCAGCGGGATACCTCCTTCATAGGTGCCTGGGAAAGTTTGCAATCCGGTAGCATCCACCGTAAAGGCAAAATTTCCATTGCCAACTGTTAAAGATGCAAGGGTATCAACCTTCTCAATTTTGACATTATGCCTGTTTACCAATGCTTGTCTGTCGATGTTACCACGAAAGTTCGTTTTGAAGGAGACGTTCTTCTTTAAATATTTGGCAAAAGGCAATTTTTGATTTTTTATCTCCTGAACCGCGAGTTCTGCAATTTTGAAAGCTCCCAACGGATTGAGGTGCGTATTGTCGGTACGGCCATAGGGGTCCTGTTTACTGACCCCTGGTTCAAATAGCATGTATAGCGCTTTTGACCCTTCTGCACCCATTTCGTTGATGAGTTTCTCTGAGGATACATTGAGGTCTACAACAGGAACCGCTAACTCTTTTCCAACCTCTCTGGTCACTGCAGGATATTCACCAAGCGTATTGGTTGCTTTTCCATCCGCGTCAAACGACCGCCTCACGATGGAAGTGAAAAGAATTGGGATGGCCCCTTTTTCGCGGCTTTCCCGGATGTATCGGATCAAGTTTTCGCGATAGGTGGAATGCGGATCAGTTTTACGGGCAACATCAGGTTTGGAGTCATTGTGCCCGAACTGAATAAAAACGTAATCACCTTTTTGAATCACATCAAGAACTCCCTGCCACAACCCCTCGTCGCGGAAGCTTTTCGAACTTCTTCCGTTTTTTGCACGATTGTCGATGACAAGTTGATTTTCATCGAAAAATGCAGGAAGTACCTGACACCAGCCCCGTTCGGGATTGCTCCTGGTCGTATCCTTGTTGGCCATGGTGGAATCACCGATGGAGAAGATGGTGATCTTCTTTTTCGTAGGAGAAAATGAGGTAAGTGTTGCAAAAAGTAGAATTAGGGAAAGCAATCTAATTTTTAACATCTGGTTAGTGTGTAAAATATCTTTGTTTGGCACCCAATCTCTCAATTTTCACATTTTCACATTTCCAAATTGGCACATTTACTTCAAATACTTATCGAACCAGTCCGAAAAGGCAACCAGGTAGTTCATGATATCCGGCCATGCTTTATGGGCACCACCCTGTTTGATCATCAGTTCACAAGGAACATTCAGCTCCTTCATTTTCGCGATAAATGTTTGTGATTGCTGCAACGGGATCAACTCATCCATATCACCATGTGCGATCAGGGTAGGGGCCGATTGGGCTGTAACCTGGTAGATGGGTGAGATCTGCCTCCCTATCTTCAAAAGAATGGTAGAATCACTGATTATTTCAAAATGCCTGGTTTGTTTGTTCCAATTGCTGAATTCAAAAGCTGCCCGATAATCGGAAAGTCTTCCGGTTCCCATCGAAACCAGGTCGGGTTTGCCAAAGTTTAGAAAGTCTGTTGGCGGAAAAAAGCATGCGACAGCTTGCACATTCCCCGGAACCCTGTCTACCGGATCCTTGGCATTGAGATCCGCTTCGGAACCTGTCGTTCCCATCATCAGTGACAGATAACCACCGGAAGAGGCGCCTGTAATGCCAAGTTTGTTGGGTTCGATTTTGTATTTGGCAGCATTGAAGCGAATGAACCTGACCGCCCGGTGCAGGTCGGAGACAATCTCAATGTTGTTGTATTTGGGCGCTGAACTGTGACATACTTCAAAGACAGTATATCCTTTCATCAGGTATGGCTGAGCGATTGATCCGGCCCACTCCAGGGCCATGTCGAAGTTGGATTGCAGTCCGGCACTGACAGCCAGTATAATACCCCTGTTATTCGGTTTGGCCTTGGGAGTCAGTACATTCATGGTTAGTGCCATGCCATTTTTTCTGCCATAGATCACCTCTTCCATGTTGCCAACAGCACTCTCCCTGATCTGTGCAAATGCAGGCGCTAAAAGCAACAAGAACATAATTGAAATGAATAATCTTCTCATGACTAAACTTTTTAATAGTAGTTTGTATGGACCTTATTCTTGTATTCTTCCTCTCCCGACTAGTCGGGACAAGTTGTGTAACTCTGTGTATTTTCTCTGTGAAACTCTGTGTAACTATTGTTAGCTCAAAACTCCGATGTAAAATGAAATTTGATCTTCGGAAAATCCCTTTGCGCCATATCCAGAATAAAGGCTGAGTCTGCCAAAAAGACATCCCTGCCTTGCTTATCGGTGGCCATCTTGTTGTATTTTCGTTTCTTGAAATCGTCCAATACCGCTTTGTCCTCACTCTCGATCCAGCAGGCTTTGTATAGCGAGATGGACTCCCATCGGCATTTGGCATTGTACTCATGTTCCAGCCGGTATTCGATTACCTCGAACTGCAATGCCCCAACAGTTCCGATGATCTTGCGACCGTTGAGCTGACTGATAAACAACTGTGCTACACCTTCATCCATCAACTGATCCACCCCTTTTGCCAACTGCTTGGAACGCATGGGATCCGCATTTTCTATGTAACGGAAAATCTCAGGAGAAAAGGATGGAATTCCTTTGTAATGAAGGATTTCACCCTCAGTCACAGTGTCACCAATGACAAAATTTCCTGTATCGGGCAGACCAATGATATCGCCCGGAAAGGCATACTCAATCACCTCTTTTTTATCGGCCATGAAGGCGGTTGGACTGGAATATTTAAAATTCTTTGCCAGACGGATGTGCCTGTAATTCTTGTTGCGTTCGAACATTCCCGAACA
>JAVHPO010000372.1:0-1711 GCA_036170635.1 Prolixibacteraceae bacterium
ATCACCGCATCCCCTCCACCATCGCCTTCACTCCATCTATCGGTTTGGTTGCTGACCAGCCAAACCTTTTTTCGAATTTGCTGCTGTCGAAGATATAGTCCTGTTCGCACTGGTACATCATCTCTGGAAATTCGCGCATCACAGGCATAAACAGCCCAATTAGCCGTAACATCCAGTTGGGGACGTGTTGTACGCGCGGTTCCACGGCAAGTTCGCGGGCAAAAAGGGCGATCCAATTTTGTCCTGTAATCTTCTCCTTGGTGGTTGGCACATGCCATACCTGGTTGTAGGCATCCGGGGTGTTACCCAGCTGGGCCGTAGCCTTTGCGGCATCAGGGGTGTAGGTGTAAGTATGAATTGTATCCGGATTGCCAAAGGACTGTGCCTTCTTTCCTGCCAGAAAGTTTTTAACGACCATTTCAGCCAGCACACTATTTCTGTTGTCGGGACCGTAAAAATCGGCGGCCCTCGCCACCAAAGCCGTCAGTTTTTTCTCTTCAACCGCTTTGGCGATCATGTCGTAAACCTCTTTTCTAACTGCTCCTTTGCGGCTTGGGGGTTGCATGGGCGACTCTTCGGTCATATGGGGAATTGCAGAGGCCGCGTACATGTAAACATTGTCGAAAAAGACCAGTTTGGCCCCGTGGGTTTGGCAGGCTTCGATAACGGCCTTCATAAAAGGCGGCCACATTTTCCGCCAGACGGCAATATTGTATTCAAAACCGATGGTGACATAGACCACACCGCTCCCCTTGATCGCGTCGGACAGTTGGCTCAGATCGTTCACATCGAGCGGATAGAGCTCGTCTGTCTCATTCACAGCCTTTGGGTTCCTGCTGACAAGCCGGATATCATCGGTATAATTTTTCAGTTCTTTGGCGAGTGGTATCCCAATGGCCCCACCTGAACCGAGTATTGTTTGCTTCATAAATTTGAAATTAAATGTGAGTCAGAAATAAATGTGCGAAATGATAGAGACTGTTTAAATTAATAAAAACCATAATTGAACCCGCTTCGGGGTTCTTGATCTTAATCTATGCTTCTGACCCCCGGTTTCACCGGGGGTTATTCATATTTAAGTCCTTCGGACTTTATAATTCGAAAAATCCTGAAAAGGGTTTAATTTTAATAGCCCCCGGTGAAACCGGGGGGAAAATGAACCAATAGAAGCATCAACCCCGAAAGGGTTGAACAGTTTATAAATTATAAGAATTAAATTTAAACAGTTTCTTATTCTTTGTACGACAAATTGAAGCAGTCGTTTCATTTTAATGCAAACGTGACCCTTCGACCCTTCGACCCTTCAACTCTGTGTAACTCTGTGCTCCACTGTGAAACTCTCCCGAAATTTCGGGACAAGTTGTGTATACTTTTTAACACTTCACAAATCCATTTATTTAGAATCATTCTTCTTAACTACTGATTTTCAGTCATTTATTTGTTTTGTATTGACTTATTCATATATTTGGAATGTTGTATAACCATTCTTCTAAACTATCTTTAAGTGTATGCCTTTACATCTCAAACGTTTATTATTAACGGGGGTCGTAGTTGTCTCCCTGTTTTTACTCCTCAAACATGCCCTAACTCCCGATTCTTTTGGCCAGTACGGTCATTACAGGGGTAATTCGATGGGCGAAATTGCAGCTCTTCCTGTCCATTATACAGGAAACAGTAGTTGTGTCAGTTGTCACGACACCATCATTACGAT
>JAVHPO010000373.1:0-7096 GCA_036170635.1 Prolixibacteraceae bacterium
TTTGCCTAGCCATTCTTCTATTTCTTTGTCTGCCTGTTCGCTCTTTAATAATTGTCCGTTTTTAAATTGTTGCCGGGCTTCTTCTACCGCTTTTTTCTGTTCATCAGAAAGTTCATAAATATTGTCGGTTTCTTCATTGACGATTAAACGGTACATCTCTTCCAATATCCCGTTATTTTGCGTTTGATTGATTTTCCCTATCAATCTTTTCTTTAATTCTATTGCAGTCATGGTATTTCGTTTTTACAAATTTACAATATTTGTTGCTTTGAGCTGGTAACTTATGTTTTAATCTCTCTGGGGTTAGTTCCCCGCTGCTTGAAGCGAAGTAGTTCATTTCCCCTCCACAATTTTTATTTCTTCCGATGAAAGGAACAATTCAAATTTCTCAATTACGTCACTATAAGAAATTGTCGAATGCTTGTAAAATCCGGAAAGTAATTTTCCTTTTACTTTTTTCTCATAGTTAATTGTATATGATCTTGCGATAAGATTTTCACCAACCCCATTTGGGTTAATTTCTGTACTTATCCAAATCATTTCTCGAATATTTTCCTGATAATGCATAAAGTAAACGGTTTCTGCGCCTGGCAAAACGCCTTTGTCAACACAATATTTAAAATCGTCTATCCCATCTAACTCACCATAGTTGAAAACGACCAAATGAAGAAGATCTTTGAATTTTTCTTCAAATGCTTTGGTGAATTGTTTAATTAAAAGAATATCATCCTCTTTATCTTTTCCCGTATGTAAGTATTTATTCTTTCCCATTTTCGTTAATTATATCTATTTCTGCCTTTTCTAAACCATACAATTGATAAACAAGCACATTTATCCGGGTTTCGCAAAAATCAATTTTGCTTTCAAGTTGCAAAACTTTTGATTCCAGTTTTGCTTCTGCTTTTTCTTCGTTGAGTTTCAAAAGTTGGTCAACGAGTCTTATAATTTCATTTTTGGATGATTCGACTTTAGCCGATTTCAGATTCACTATTGGAAGACGTGCAAGTTGGTTTGTTCTTACTTTTGTGAAAGCACCTTCAGTCAAATTCAAAGCAATAAGTTTGATATAGTAGTTTGCGAGTTCAGAGTTTAAAATTCCTAATAGGAATTTTAAATCACTTTCATTGTTTAGTTCCTCATGTTTGTAGTAAATGGCATAAAGGGAGCTTAAAAAATATCGCTTCTCTAAATCTAAAGTTGCCGTTATTCGTTTTCCAGTTTCACGAATTGCAATTTTATTTGTCTCGTAGAAAGAAGTGTTTTTCCAGTTTCTTGCTAACCAATCACCATACTTTAAGTAAACATTCTTCTCCTCTATCCCATTTCTTGAAATTGATTTTCCTCTCAAAGATTTTTTCCAAGGTTCTTCTAATTTGGAATCAGAACTTACAACATATTTTTTATCATCTCCTGTTTTAATGCACTGTCTAATAAAACAAATTTCACCCAAAGGTCTACTATTATCATTTAATTTATCAATGATGTTTTTTGCTGTAGGGTTTATGAAAATATCAATCACATAATTTGCATTGTTTTTAATCTCGTCTTGAGATAATTGAAAACTTTCTTTAGAGTTTAGTTTTTCAATTGAATCTATTCTGCTCTTAATTGTCAATTTATTTTTTACTCGTCTGGTAGGGCTTGCGATTAGTATACTAGTGTGAACTGTTGGGTCTTCAAATACATGCATTGAAAAACTTGCAACTTCTATTAATGAACAGTTCGTTACTAAATGCCGTCTGAGTTTTCGTGAATATAAGTTAGTCAGAAATGGACTTGGAATAATAAAGCCAAGAAGTCCATCTTTCGCTAAAAGTTTGATTCCGTTTTCAATGAACAATTCGAAGTTGTCGAATCTGCCCTCAACTGTTTTGTAATTAGAAATGAAATAAATCTTTTGAGTTTCGTCATATACTGCACCATAAGGCGGATTCCCAATTACAACATCAAAACCTCCATTAGACCCACTTTTTATCGTTGGTTCATTGGCCGTACTCAGTTTCTCTTCCAACTCCGAAACATATTGTAATGCTTTAGTGGCGTGTTGTTTGGCTTTTTGGGCAATTATTTTCAGTTCATCGTCCGGCTCTTCTGTTTTCCGGTTGAAAACTTCAGGAAAAGCTTTTTGCCAATTAAACGGCTTTATTTTCTTTTCTTCACCGAAATCTAATTGATAATCGTAAAAATCGGTATCAATTAAACTATTCCCGCTTTTTATATTATTGTCAAGTGTCGGCAAAACCCGTTCATGAAAAATGGATAACTGATAAGCAATTGAAGCATCCGTTTCGCCTTCCATACATTTGAGAAGCAAGCTCAGCTTGGTAACTTCAACTGCATTTACGTCAATATCAACTCCGTAAATATTGTTGAGCAAAATGCGTTTCTTCTCGGCGGTGGTGAGATTGCCTTCGGGAGTTAAAGGGTTATCCTTTTTGTTCTTCGGTCCCTGAGCTTGTCGAAGGGTACCGTTTTCGGTGTAGAAATTCTTATGCCAATCTAACAAATACTGGTAAGCTCCGATCAAAAAGCTGCCACTGCCACAGGCGGGGTCAACAATCTTTATCTGGCTGATATCTTTGGGCGCCTTGCCTTCAACGAGTTTACCGACTGTGTTTTTTACAATGTATTCTACCACATATTGCGGGGTATAATAGACGCCGCCTGCTTTACGGACTTCGGGTTTTTCTTCAATTTTGGCATGGTGTCCAGGCGTTATCCTGATCACTTTACCCAGAAACTGTTCGTAAGCGCTTCCCAATATTTCGACGGCCAATATGGAAAACTCGTATGGACTGTCGGGATAATACAACTCTTTGATGATGGTTTTAATCACCTTGTTGTCGATCTTTATATCCTTGCTGAGCTTGTCTTTTTTAAAGTCGAAGAGTCCGGAATTGTATTTCGCATCGGCCTCACCGAAAATAGCAAACATGTTTTGGTAACTGTCGCCTTGCTTAACCGCGTTTTGCAGATTGCCGTAAGGTTCTATGCCCCTGTCCTCTGCTATGCGCAAAAAGATAATACGGTCGAGAGTCTGCTGTACTACAAAGTTTATTTCATCTTCGTCCAGGTTTTTGTTGTTCCAACTGATTGAAGTAGCAAGGTAGGTCCGCCAACTATCCAACGATAGTAAGAACTCTTTGTCGACCGTGGCGGTTCCTTTCTTGTTAACATTGCCTTGCACAAACTTGTCGAAGCTCCCTTTGAGCACCCGTTCTTTGCTGAAAGTATCCCAGATAAAATCAAACTCTTTCAGGTATTCGCGAAAAGTCAGGTATTTGATTCGCGCTACCGATGCTTTGTCGGTGGGGTTTGGCCTTCTCGTACAGTCATAGATGGCAAATTCTTCAAAGTCGGTGATGATACTCACCGAAAGTTTGGCATTCCAGCCATAACGTCTTACCTGATAGGCTGGTATAATATCGTCTTTTATAACAACGCTGGGTTTTTTCGCTTCAACAAAAAATAACCTTTTCCCTCCGGAGAGCCGGAAAGAATAGTCGGGGGCTTTTGTCGCTTTACCAATCTTCACCCGGTCTTCATGAATCACTTCCCGGTAGGCTTCGGCATATCCTTGTTCATTGTCGATGTCCCAGCCCAACGCTTTGAAAAACGGATCGATGAAGTCCCTGCGGGTAAGGGTTTCATTGTAGTTTACGTTTTTATAAGAATCGAATTGCTCGACAAACCGTTCGACCAGTTCCGATATTTTCTGAAAGGCTGCCTCTTTAGTAATCATTCAACTGTTTGTTAAATTAGGTTAGCTAAAATTACGATTTTATAATTCAAATCCCGCTGCTTCTTCAATCTTATGAATTTAGATAATGACTTAAGTTGGCTACAAATTATATCGATTTATTTTTGCTGATTAAATTTTATGTCGTATGTTTGCGTCATTAGAAATAAGTATTATGAACAACTCTCAAAAATTCGATGACGACTTACAGGATCTGTCCAGGTTTGCCAGGGTAATCTCCCATCCGGCCCGTCTGGCAATCCTTCAGTACCTGGCTGAAACCAAGACCTGCATTTCCGGAGATATTACCGATTTCATTCCGCTAAGCCGAACAACGGTTTCCCAGCATTTGAAGGAGCTCAGGGATTTGGGCCTGATTCACGGCGAGATTGAAGGTCTGAGGATCAATTATTGTTTGTGCAATACGGAGCTTGCAAAGTACAAGAAGATGTTCTCGGATTTCTTCAAAGAGATCGGCACCTCTGAAATTAGTTGCAACTGCTGACCATTTTCAAATTTCCTTATTTTCAAATTTTCAAATTCATTTTATGCGAATCTTAATCCTCTGTACCGGAAACAGTTGCCGCAGCCAAATGGCTCACGGTTTCTTACAATCGTTCGATCCAAACATCACTGTTTGTTCGGCAGGAACCGAAGCATCCGGAAAATTAAATCAGAAAGCAGTTGCCGCCATGAAAGAGATCGGCATTGACATCAGTCACCACACATCCGATTCAGTCGATTTGTACCTGGATCAGGAATGGGATTACGTAATCACAGTTTGCGGTGGGGCCAATGAAAACTGTCCTGCCTTTCCGGGTAAAGTAAAACACCGTCTGCACATTGGTTTTGACGATCCTTCTCATGCCGTTGGAACTGATGAATTCATCTGGAGCGAGTTTATCCGTGTAAGAGATGAAATCAAAAAAGGGTTTTATCAATTCTATCAGGAAAATATCAAAAATCAAATGCCATGATTTATTACATTATCAAAGTGTTACTCTCATCGGTGACAATTGTCGCTATTTCCGAAATTTCCAAACGAAGCACATTGGCAGGCAGTATTTTGGCTTCAATACCGATTGTTTCGCTGTTGGCCTTTGTCTGGATGTACATCGATACAAAAGATACCGCAAAAATTGCCGGTTTGTCCCAGGGTATTTTCTGGCTGGTGATTCCTTCGCTGCTGTTCTTTCTGCTCTTTCCGGCAATGCTAAAGAGAAACATCGATTTTTGGTGGTCGCTCGGCATTTCGCTCACCCTCATGATCCTTGGCTATTTTGTTATGTTATTCTTCTTAAAGAGGGTAGGTATTCAATTATAAATCATATTAATTATGGAAAAAGATCTCAAATTGGTTGTCAAAGAAAAATATGGTCTGATAGCCAAACAATCAAAAACCCAAAACGAAAGCTCTTGCTGCGGAGCAACAGGGTGCTGTTCATCAGTCGATTACACAATATTCAGTGAGAGATACGACCACCTGAAAGGTTACAATCCTGATGCCGATCTGGGACTAGGATGCGGTATACCAACAGAGTTTGCACAGATCAAAGAGGGTGATACCGTGATAGACCTGGGCTCCGGGGCCGGCAACGACTGTTTTGTAGCAAGGGCTTTGGTGGGTGAAACAGGCCATGTTATCGGGATTGACATGACCAAAGAGATGATCGAAAAAGCCAGGGAGAATGCGGAAAAACTACATTTTAAAAATGTGGAATTCAGACTCGGTGAAATAGAAAAAATGCCAGTCACGGCAAACAAGGCAGATGTTGTTATCAGCAATTGTGTGTTGAATTTAGTCCCGGATAAACAGAAAGCTTTCTGCGAAATCTTCAGGGTACTGAAACCGGGGGGGCACTTATCGGTTTCAGATGTCGTATTAAAAGGCGAATTGCCCGAAAAAATAGAGGAAGCTGCAGAGATGTACGCTGGCTGTGTTTCAGGCGCCATTCAATTAAATCAATACCTTGGAATTATTGAACATACTGGTTTTGTCCATCTCAAAATACACAAAGAAAAAGCGATCACTGTTCCTGATGAAATAATGTTGAATTACTTGAATAAAGATGAATTAGCGCAATACAAAGCTTCAGGGGCCGGAATCTTCAGCATTACGGTCTACGCCGAGAAACCAATCCAGGGGGAAGGATAAAGTAAAAAGGATAAAGGATAAAGTGGGAACTCCCAATATATGGTTTTTGTAAGGGATTGTTCCCCTGGGATATAGGACATATGCAACCCACTAATCAGCTAATCAGCACATCAGCTAATCAACACATCAATACTATGCCTGCGCAAAAACGCTTGAATTTTCTGGACCGGAACCTGACATTGTGGATTTTTCTGGCCATGTTTACCGGAGTACTCTCAGGTTGGTTGAATCCGGCCGTGGCCAATTTTTGGAACGATATGTCGTCGGGAACAACCAATATCCCAATCGCCATTGGATTGATCATCATGATGTATCCGCCTCTTGCAAAAGTGAAATACGAAGAGCTGGGGGATGTATTTAAAAATGTGAAAATTCTGGGACTCTCCCTGATCCAAAATTGGGTAATTGGACCGATCCTTATGTTCGCATTGGCCATCCTGTTCTTTAAACTTTTCCCGGGAGAGAACAATGCCAACCTGCCTTACATGTATGGAATCATCCTGATAGGTCTGGCTCGATGTATTGCCATGGTCATCGTTTGGAACGACCTGGCTCATGGGGATACTCAATATGCAGCCGGATTGGTGGCTTTTAACTCTATTTTTCAGGTACTACTTTTTTCTGTTTATGCCTATGTTTTTATTGCTGTCCTACCGGGGTGGTTCGGTTTGCCAACCAACGACAGTGTCGAAAGCGTTACCATCGGTCAGATTGCCAAAAGCGTTTTTATCTATCTGGGAATCCCCTTTATTGCCGGATTTCTAACCAGATTCATCCTGGTAAGGGTTAAAAGCAAGGAGTGGTATCATTCCAAATTCATCCCTAAAATCAGTCCGCTGACCCTGATTGCACTACTTTTTACGATCATTGTTATGTTTTCGCTGAAGGGAGATTACATTGTCAGACTACCTCTGGATGTGGTTTTAATTGCCATACCTCTGGTCATCTATTTTCTATTGATGTTTGCCGGTTCCTTCTTACTGAGCAAAAAGGCGGGAGCCACTTACGAACAGACTGTTACACTATCGTTTACCGCGGCAAGCAACAATTTCGAGTTGGCTATCGCGGTAGCTATTGCAGTTTTTGGCATCAATTCAGGAGAAGCTTTTGCAGCCGTTATCGGGCCATTGGTGGAGGTTCCGGTAATGATATTGCTCGTCAGATTCGCCATTCAGCACAGGAAGGATAAGGATAAAGGATAA
>JAVHPO010000373.1:7196-8823 GCA_036170635.1 Prolixibacteraceae bacterium
AAGGATAAGGATAAAGGATAAAGTTAAAAGGATAAAGTAAGGCGCTGCGATCATGATTACAGCTTCATAACTCATAACTCATAACTCTTAAAAAAAGCGCTATAATATTCGGAGTCCAATACTTTATCCTTTTAACTTTATCCTTTATCCTTGACCTTCCTGACAATGATCTTCTTTTTAACATCCGAACCTGTCGTCAAAGGCTTCTCCATCGGTCCTCTCAAGTGAATAATCAACCCATTTAGAAAATTCCGCAGCAACTGGTCTCCGCATTCCTTGTAGTTGGGGTGATCCTCTTTACGAAAGATGGCACCAAGCTCAGTCGTAGTCACTTTAAAATCAACGAGTGCAAGTATTCTGACAATGTCGTCATCCTTCAGTTGCAAGGCAACCCTTAATTTTTTTAATATATCATTGTTGGTCATAATTCAAAGATACAATTTTTAATAAGATCACTAAAGCTGAAGTTTCAGCTCTTTTGATGATAATGGCATATCGGTCTACTACTTCATTTACCGCACTCCTGATTTCTATCAGTTCCTTTTCAATTGAATGAACTACTTTTGCAAATAAATATATTCTTTGATTCGTTCAAAAATGGAGACTTACTTCGGGAAATTCAGAGAAAACATTATCGGTATAGATCAGGAGTTCAACTCCCCTTATGGGAAAAAGAAGATCATCTATGGCGATTGGATAGCGAGTGGAAGGTTGTATCGCCCCATAGAAGATCTCCTTACGAACCGGTTTGGTCCGTTTGTAGGAAATACCCATACCGAAACCAGCGAGACAGGAACGCTGATGACCAAAGCATATCATTATTCACAACGCATTATCAAAGAACATGTGAATGCCGGTCCCAATGATGTAATTATCAATGCAGGATCCGGTATGACTACCGTGATTAACAAATTGCAGCGTATTCTTGGCTTCCGGACCATGACAAAACTCCACTGTCCTGATCAACTTGCCAAAGAAGATCGCCCGGTCGTCTTTATCACCCACATGGAGCACCACTCCAATCATACCTCCTGGCTGGAAACCATAGCAGATGTAGTTCAGTTGATGCCAAATAAAGATTTGTTGGTCGATCTGAACCAGCTTCGCAGGGAATTAGCAAAATACAAGGAGCGCAAAATGAAAATCGGTTCCTTTACTGCCTGTTCCAACGTAACCGGAATCTCCACGCCCTTTCACAAGATGGCCAGGATCATGCACGAGCATGGCGGTCTATGTTTCATTGATTTTGCAGCTTCTGCTCCCTATGCAAAAATCGACATGCATCCCGATGATCCGTTAGAGGCGCTGGATGCTATTTTCTTCTCCCCGCATAAATTTCTGGGTGGACCCGGAAGCTCAGGGGTGATGGTTTTCAACTCCGCTCTATACCACAGCCCGGTACCTGATAATCCTGGAGGAGGCACTGTCGACTGGACCAATCCCTGGGGTGAATTTAAATATGTGGATGATATTGAAGCAAGGGAAGATGGAGGAACACCAGGCTTTCTTCAAACAATCAAGGCTGCTCTGTGCATCAAGTTGAAGGAACAGATGGGGATCGAACAGATGAGAACCAGGGAAGAGGAACTGGTCAAAATCGTTTTTGAGGAGATGCCAAAGATCCCTC
>JAVHPO010000374.1:0-31481 GCA_036170635.1 Prolixibacteraceae bacterium
TTTACGAACACCGGGACCTGTCAAGCAGACAAACAAAACAAAGTAGATCCAACTCATCCCGACAAAGAAAAGCTGGCACTAACCCAGATGCCACGCATGTTCGAGATCGACTATGCAAGAATTTATGTGAAAAAATCTAAGTAGATACAAAATAATATGTGTTATGAATCGCAATCTTATAACTAAACTGTCGCATGCTTCGCTATTCTTCGTTTTTATACTGATATTCAGCTCCACTATAATAGCACAAGTTAAGATGTCGGAAGAACTGGTGACCTTACCAACCTACAAAGTTGAACCTGCAGAAAAGGCACCGATATTTTTCACCGGCGGAAGTTTCCAGGGGGCCAGGCGTGTTGTTTACCCGTATGCTCAAAATGATGTCATTTCCAATAAAAAGGAAAATCAGGCATGGAAATTCTTAACCCTTGAAAATGAATACATCAAATTAGGTATTACGCCGGAAATTGGAGGGAAGCTCTATTATGCAACCGATAAATCGAACAATTACAATTTTATATACAAGAACAATGAGGTGAAACCCTCAAATATTGGCATGTTGGGAGCGTGGGTTTCGGGAGGAATCGAATGGTGCGTTTTTCACCATCACAGGGCATCCACGATGTTTCCAATGGATTATAGTCTGGCCGAAAATGAGGATGGCAGTAAAACCATTTTTATCGGTGAGACTGAACCCCGTCATTCGATGAGATGGAGCGTTGGCGTTACGGTTCGTCCAGGAAAATCATACTTCGAAGCGGAACTGACGATTTACAATCCTACTCCCTATACAAATACATTTCTTTACTGGGCCAATGTTGCTACACATGCCAACCAAAATTACCAGGCCATTTTTCCTCCAAGTGTAGAATTTGCAACCTATCATTCGAAAACCGATTTTACCCGCTGGCCTATTTCTACTGAAGAATACAGAGGCCAGGATTTCACTGGAGGGGTTGATATCAGCTGGTGGAAAAATGTAAAACAATCGGCCTCCTTTTTTGCCTGGGATTTGAAAGAGGATTTTATGGGAGGTTACGATCATGGTTCGAACAGCGGAACCGTTCATATCGGAGATCACAATATTGTTAAAGGAGCTAAACTTTGGGAGTGGGGATCCGGAGTAAGAGGTCAGGCCACTGAAGGAAGATTAACAGAGACCAGCGGACCATACGTGGAAATAATGGTAGGCGCCTATTCCGATAATCAGCCCGATTATACCTGGATCAGGCCATACGAAGTTAAAACATGGAAACAATACTGGTATCCGGTAAAAGATATTGAAGGCTTTAAAAATGCCAATCTTGACGGTGCTGTAAATCTCGAACAGCGCGAAAACAACCAGGTTTTTCTTGGCTATCATTCAACACAGAAAGTTGAAAAAGCACGCATAATCCTGAAGAAGGGTGACAACATTATTTTTCAGAAAAATATAAGCATTTCTCCTGAAAAAGCCTTTACTGAATTGGTAAAGATTGATGGCAGCTATAATTTCAATGACCTCTATACTGAATTGACAGATGCCGAAACCAATAAAGTGCTGATCTCTTATCAACCCGTTGAAAAGCAACGGACAAAAAAACTTCCGGAAGTGGTTGACAAGCCCCGGCAACCTAAAGATATTCCTACTGTAGAAGAGCTCTACTTAACCGGCAGCCGGCAGGAACAGTTTTACAAAACTTCAATGGAGTATTATGAAGAAGCTCTTAAACGCGACCCATCCGATATCAGGACCAATATTGCTGTTGGAAACCAGTATCTCAGAAACGGGGATTATCCAAAGGCAAGAATCTATTTTGCGACCGCAGCAAAACGAATATCCAAAGACTATACCCGGCCATCTAACTGCGAAGTTTTTTACCTGCAAGGATTAACACTCAAGGCATTAGGGCTTTACGATGAAGCCATTGATACCTTGTACCGTGCAACCTGGGATTATGCGTATCATTCCGCAGCCTATTTCGAATTGGCACAGATTTCTTGCATCAACGGAGATTTCACAAAGGCGCTTCATCAAATAAATGAGTCGCTTTCGACCAATATGAAAAATACCCGGGCTGTCGGATTGAAAGCATCCATTTTGCGGAGAACAGGTGATTATAAGGGGGCGACGGAAACACTCGGAAATATTTTGAAAACAGATCCTCTTAATTTCAGGGTAGGCAATGAAGTCTGTTTGATTGCCATTGAATCCGGCAACAGTGTCGAAGCGAACAAGGCATTGATGTTGCTAACAAAAAAGATGAGGAATTTTGATCAGAATTATCTGGAATTAGCTGTTGGGTATTTAAACGAAGGGATGTTTGCTGAAGCGAAAGATGTTTTGCTCAGGTACAAGGGTGAAAACCCGATTGTTTACTATTATTTGGGTTACATCCAGAACCAGAATGGTAACAAGGATCAGGCAGGAAAATACTTTAAAACGGCTCAAAGTCTATCTGAGAAATATTGCTTCCCATTTCGGCTCGAAACGGTTAAAATCTTAAATACAGCTATCGCATATAACCCAAACGATGGGAAAGCCAACTATTACCTTGGAAATATTCTTTACGACAAGCAACCCGATAAAGCTATTGAATATTGGGAAAAAGCAGTAAAGAGTGATCCAGGATTGGCAATGGCCTACCGAAATTTAGGATGGGGATATTTTTACCATCAGAAAGACATTCCCAAAGCCATCCCTTTTTATGAAAAGGCCATTTCGCTTGACAATAGCGATGCCATTTTATTTACAGAACTGGATAATCTTTATGAATTGAATAACAGCCCAATTGATACCAGGGTGAAGATTTTTGAAGGAAATGAGAAGGTTGTCAACAAGCGTGACGATGCCTTTGTTCGTCAGATTACTGTTCTTACACTGGCCGGAAAACCTGAAAAATCAATTGAATTTTTAAAAGAAAAGGTGTTTAGCTATCGCGAAGGAAATTCAAGAGTGCGTGAAGTAATTATTGATGCACAATTGTCTATGGGATTGAAGTATATGGCCGAAAAGAAATATCAAAAGGCACTCGACCATTTTTTGTTGGCACAGGTGCCTGATGAAGAAGCAGGTAGCGCAAGATCCGGAAACAGGGATATTCAGGTGAATTATTTTATTGGCCAGGCCTACGAAGCATTAAAAATGGACGATAAAGCAAGAGATTTTTATACGTTGGCAACAAAAGCCGAGACTTCTAAAAGACCGGGAATTATGAGTTATTATCAGGGTCTTTGTTTTCAGGAATTAAAGGATAAAGCAAAAGCCGATGAGATTTTTAATGCTTTGATTGAAAATGGAGATAAAGCAATTAACAGGGATGCCAATGCCCAGGATGATTTTTTTGCATCATTCGGTGAAAGAGAGGCTGAAAATACCCGGAAATCACAGGCTTATACATTAAGAGGTCTTGGATACAAAGGGCTTGGAAAGACCAGCCAGGCAAAGGAAGATTTGGGAAAAGCAATTGAATTATCGGTCAGTAATTTATGGGCGAACACAGAATTAAAAAAACTTTGAGTTTATACAAGTATTATTGGAAGTGGAATTTAAGCTTTCTTACTCCTGAAATAAGGAAGTCTAACAGATAAAACTAACATGAATCTAAAAACGATTATTCCATTTGCGCTTGCACCAATTATTTTTGCTCCGAACAGTCAGGCACAGGGGAAAAGAACATCTCCAAACCTGATCATCATTTTGGCCGATGATTTGGGGAATTCCGATGTTGGTTTCAATGGCTGCAAAGACATACCGACTCCCAATATCGACCGGATTGCGCAAAATGGCGTGCGTTTTACCAGCGGATATGTCAGCTATTGTGTTTGCAGCCCGAGCAGAGCCGGATTGCTTACCGGTCGCTACCAGGACCGTTTCGGTTATTGCCGGAACATTTTGTTTGCGCCTAATGACCCGAATATGGGTCTGCCTTTGAGTGAAGAAACTTTGGCCGATGTCCTGAAAAAGGCGGATTACAAATCGTTGGCAATTGGTAAATGGCATTTGGGCGCTCACGAATCGTTGCACCCGCTCAAGAGGGGATTTAATGACTTCTATGGCTTTCTGGGTGGAGGTCACCAATATTTTCCTGATAACTTAACGCTGAACGATTCTTATGAAGCGAAAAACGAGTACGACAGTTACAAAATCAAACTGCTAAGGAATTTAGAGCAGGTTGATGAGAAAGAATACCTGACGGACGCTTTCTCTCGCGAAGCCGTTTCGTACATCGAAAAGAATAAGGATAATCCATTCTTTATTTACCTGGCCTACAACGCTCCGCATGGACCTTTGCAGGCTACTGAAAAATACCTGAGTCGGTTTCCACAAATGAAAGAGGGGAAAAGAAAAACCTATGCTGCAATGGTCAGTGCTGTGGATGATGGCGTTGGATTGGTGCTGGCGAAACTGGAAGAACTGAAACTCTTGGATAATACAATCGTTGTTTTTCTTTCGGACAATGGTGGGCCTGAAAACGACAATGGGTCAGATAATGGAGTTTTGAGAGGGCAAAAGGGCAATCTATTTGAAGGAGGGATCAGGGTTCCCTTTGCGATGCAGTGGCCGGCTAAAATCAAAACAGGACAAACATTTGACAAACCAATTATATCGCTTGATATTTTTGCCACGATTATTGCCCAGACCAAAGCGCCGGTAAAAACTAAAAATGAAATTGATGGGGTTAATCTGATTCCATTCCTGACCGGAGAAAATACAAATGCTCCGCACGATTTTTTATTCTGGCGGAAATTTGACACCAAAGATTACGCAGTGCGAAATGGCAAGGAGAAAATGATCCTGAAAGGCGGATCAGAAACTATGTTGTTTGATCTGGATAGAGATATTTCGGAACAAAAGAATTTGAGTACCGAAAGAAAAGGAAATATTAAACGGCTATCCGGCGATCTCCGGAAATGGGAATCCAAACTTCAGGATCCAACATTTTTAGGATTGACACAGGACAAGGAATACAATGAAATCCATCCCGACAGATTTAAAAGACAAAAAAATTACTACTTCAATCCGGAATCAAAAAGTGCCAGGCCAGAAGGCTCATTCAACAATCCATTTCTGAACCTGAATAAATTAAGTAGCCTGAAATTAAACCCCGGCGACTCTATTCTGCTGGCTTCAGGAACAACTAGCACGGGTTCGGTTGCATTGATGAATGTGCAGGGATCGGCTGATCAGCCAATCGTAATTTCAAGCTACAAGTTGGGCAATCAGTCAGCCGGAAAACTGGCAACGATCGATGCCAAAGGCTTTCCGAATGGGATTTTGCTTGAAAATTGCAGCCACATCGATGTGACCAATTTGATCATTACGGCCAATTCAGGAGGAATGAAAACTGTGGATGGAAAAACTCCTGAGATGAGATGCGGAGTTCTCGTTCAAGCCACCAAACCAGGTAATTACGGTCAGATCCGATTAGTCAGTTTACAAGTTAAGGACATATTCTATGAGGAGCCGGGATTTATTCGGGGCAATGCAGTGGTAAATTCGGCCAACGGAACCCAGCGATACGGTTGGGGAATCCGGTTCATCAACAATACAGATGGCGCCCTGCTTCAGGATATACAAGTGATGAAATGCGATATATATAATACATCCCATACCGGTCTGAAATTCACCGCAAAAGGACATGGGATTGAGAACATCAACGTTTTAAACAACCGGGTAACCGAAACGGGTGGCCCGGGAATGCAAATGTCAGGCGTTAAAAACGGATTGGTAAAAGGCAATTATATCAATGGTTCTGGAAGTAGCAACGACACCCGAAAATGGGGCCGTGGCAGTGGTTTGTGGACCTGGGGAACGTCGAATGTGGTCATCGAAAACAATTCATTCTTGAATGCAAACGGCCCTGGTGATTCTGCCGGATGTCACATCGATTTTAATTGCAGCGATGTGGTGGTGCAGTATAATTTAAGCGTAAACAATGCCGGTGGTTTTTGCGAAATTCTAGGGAATAATTACAACTGTGCCTACCGTTACAACATTAGCATTAACGATGGGTATCGGGTAAAAGGTCAGAATGGCGCTTTTCAGGAAGGGAAAATATTCTGGCTCAGTGGGTATGTTGGAAACAAACAGCAGCCCAAAGGTCCCTATAATAGCTATTTTTACAACAATACGATTTATACGAAAAAAGAGATTATGGCGAATATGGCCGTGACAAACAGTGCCTCCGGAATTTTAATTGCCAACAATATTTTCTACATCGAAGGCGAAAGCAAACTGGTGCCCGGAGACCAATATGTACCTGACAAAATCGGAAATACCGCGATCAAAAACGTTGTGTTCGAAAACAACCTTTATCTGAAAAACTCCAATTGGCCCAAAGAGGTGCTGATTCAGGATAAAAATCCGATGGTTGGCAATCCCGGATTTAGTAGTATTGGAGGCCTGAATATCAACGACTATATTCCGGTCAATTCGCAACTGATAAAAAATAAAGGGATCGAAATCAAGCGTTTGCCTGACGATTCCATCGGATTAAAAGTTGGGTTAAAGGCTGAAAGCGATATTCGTGGAAATAAAATCTCAGGAAGGCCTGATATGGGAGCAATTGAACTTTCGAAATAAGATGATGATTAAAAATCCAAATACAAATAAAACATTCAATATGAGATGTGAAAAGAACTTTTCAAACTTCATCGTCAAATTATTTTTTTCAGGTGCATTTTGTTTCCTTGCTGAATTCGTTATAGCGCAAAAGCCAGTAAAGACACCTGTAAAATTTGATTATAAAAGTGTAAAAGTAGCTGGGATTAAGCCGCTTCCTTTGCGCATCCCTAAAAGCGATCAGGGAATTGAAACCCAGCCCAACTCAAAACTTGATTGGTTTTTGGATGCAAAATTTGGCATGTTTATTCATTGGGGCATGTATGCAGGACCGGCAAAGGGTGAATGGATGATGCAAAATACAGGGATGAGCCCCGAAGAATACAGGAAATTTGCATATCCATCAAGTGGAGATGAATATTTTGCTGCCGACAAATACAATCCCAATGAGTGGGCGCAACTGGCAAAGGATGCAGGGATGAAGTACATGAGCTTAACCACAATGCATCACGATGGCTACGCTCTGTTTGAAAGCAAATACATGAATGCTTTTACTTCAAAACAAACCCATAACCGTGATTTGGTAAAAGAATATGTAGTTGCCTGCCGCAGTCATGGATTAAAGGTTGGCATTTATAAAACATTGATTAACTGGCGTTATCCTGGCTATTACGATGTGACAGGAACCGACTGTAAACCCAATAAGTTTGGATATACTACTGATATTACGCACAAAGAGAATGCCCGCCTGATGAAAGAAGAACTCTATTGCCAGGTTAAAGAGCTGATGACCAAATATGGCAAAATTGATCAGATTTTTTGGGATGGTGGTTGGTTGGGTCAACAAGGCAGTGATGCCGATGGCGCTTATTTTTGGGAATCGGGCAAATACCTCGATCCGAAGAATCAATGGCCGGTTAACAGCTATTTTCAGGACAAGGATGAAATTACAGGAAAACCGCTGGGATTGATGGGCATGGTGCGAAAATATCAACCTGATGTGCTGGTCAATCCACGTTGCGGGTGGTATGGCGATTACAAATCGGAAGAAGGCGGTGCTGCAGTTACCGGGCCTATCCGCTCCGAAGAAGTTTTCGAAAAGTGTATGTCGATTGCAGGTGCATGGGGTTACAGTCCTGCCATGGAAGATTCAACAAAAATCAGGACGGTAGATCAAATTAAACGGATGTTGTCGGACTGTGTTATCCGAAATATTACCCTATTACTGAATGTTGGTCCCGACCGGCACGGCCAAATTCCCAGGCCAGTTGCCAACGTTTTGCGTTCTACCGGAAAATGGCTCGAACAGGTTGGTGATGCAGTTTATGGCACGCGTGGCGGTCCATGGAATCCAAAGGACGGTCAATTTGGTTTCACCCAAAAGGACAAGACGATTTATGTTTATCTGCTAAGTGATTTTAAAGGCAATACTTTTACTTTGCCGGCAGTGAATAAGGGGCAAAAAGTGGTTCGTTCCTACAAGGTTGACAGTAAGAAAAACGTAAAAACCACTCAAAACAGAAACCGCGAAATTACCTTGTCTGGTTTCGATCAAACGGATAAAGTGGTAACAATAATTGCCGTAGAGCTAAACACAAAAGTGATGAAATAACTGACCCGTCAGGATTAAATAAATTAAAGCTTTATAAAATGCTTAAAATCAAAGACCCATCAAAACTGGCCGGCGGAATAATTGCACTTTCAGTGATAGTCGCTTACTCTTTTAATTCAGAAGAAAAATCGAAAATTAAGAAGCCTAACATCATCGTTTTACTGGTCGATGATGCCGGTTATGCCGATTTTGGATTCATGGGGAGCAAGGATTTAAAAACACCGAATATCGATAAATTGGCTGCCAATGGTGTGATTTTCACCGATGCCCACGTGACAGCTACAGTTTGCGGGCCATCACGAGCTGGAATTATCACCGGTAGATATCAGCAACGATTTGGTTTTGAATGCAATCCATCTTCCGATTCCTTTGGCGTTGATCTCAATGAATTTACAATTGCTGCGGCAACAAAACAAGCTGGTTATGTGACTGCAGCCTTTGGTAAATGGCATTTAGGTGACAAACCCGGCTATCGACCAAATGAACGCGGTTTCGATTATTACTGGGGATTTTTATCCGGAAGCCGGAGCTATTTTTACGATGCGCAGAAAAATGATAAACCTGGAGATCCCCAAGCCATTAAAGAAAATCTGAATCAGGTTTCATTCGGAGGTTACCTGACTGATAGGCTTGGCGAAAAGGCTGTCGATTTTATAGCCGAAAATAAGGCGAAACCTTTCTTCATTTATTGGGCACCTAATGCGGTTCACTCGCCAATGGAAGCCAAAGCAGAAGATCTGGCTTTGTTTGAAGGACATCCGCGGCAAAAACTTGCTGCTATGACCTGGGCTCTGGATCGGGC
Source organism: Prolixibacteraceae bacterium (assembly GCA_036170635.1). Taxonomy (GTDB): domain Bacteria; phylum Bacteroidota; class Bacteroidia; order Bacteroidales; family Prolixibacteraceae; genus CAINVV01. The sequence goes on from JAVHPO010000374.1 coordinate 8,959, forward strand.
TGTCGGTCATATTGTTAATAAATTGGAAAAGGAAGGTTTGCTCGAAAATACGTTGATCTTTTTTCTGAGCGATAATGGAGGAGCAACAAACAATCAATCCTCAAACTTTCCGCTGAAAGGTTTTAAGGGGAATAAATTTGAAGGTGGACACCGTATCCCGTTTTTTGTTTCCTGGGCTGCACAGCTAAAAGGTGGAAAGACCTTCGCCGGATTGACCTCTTCCCTTGATATTTATGCAACTGTTCTGGATGCCGCAAAAGGCAATTTGCCCATGGACAAGAAGCTAGATGGAGTTTCACTGCTACCTTATTTGAGGGGTGAAAAACAGGGCAATCCACATCAAAAACTGTTCTGGAGAAAAGATAAAATGGCCGCTGCACGGGTAGGAAACTTTAAACTGATCAGGGTTGACAAAGTACCTTCGGTGCTTTATAATTTAGCAGATGATTTGGGCGAAACTAATAATTTATCGACAAGAGATCAGAAAGTATTTCAGGAATTGAGCATAGATCTTGAAAACTGGGAAAAAGAGACAATTGCACCTTTATGGACGGAGGGCGCTGTATGGGATACCATTACCTGGATGATTCATCAGGATTTAATTTTGAACAGGGCAGTTAGAGCAAAAGATCCGGAACAATTAAAAAAATACAAACAAAATCAAAAATAACTTTATGAATCTCTACAAAACAATTGTTTCGTTGGCAACATTAATTTTTCTTTTCGCTGGAATATCCAACAGTCAGGTAAAGCAGCAATCTTTCAAACCCGGCGAGTTATGGCCAGATAACCATGGAGTCCACATCAATGCTCACGGTGGAGGAATTCTAAAATATGAAGGAACTTATTATTGGTTTGGCGAACACAAAACAGAAGGAGAAGCTGGGAACCGTGCTAATGTGGGCGTTCACTGCTATTCCTCGAAAGATTTGTATAACTGGAAAGATGAGGGAATTGCACTGGCCGTTTCTCAGGATCCTGAAAGTGAAATTGTAAAGGGTTGTGTTATAGAACGGCCCAAAGTGATCTTCAACCAAAAGACCAAAAAGTTTGTCATGTGGTTTCACCTCGAATTGAAGTCGATGGGCTACAAGGCTGCCAGAACAGGTTTGGCAGTAGCCGACTCTCCAACAGGTCCATTCAGATACATCAAAAGTCTGAATCCGAATGCCGGTCAATGGCCTGTAAATTTTACCAAAGAACAGAAAGAAATGCAATTTCCTGCAAACTTAAAATCCTGGTCGGTTGAATGGAAAAATGCTGTTGCAAATGGTATGTTTGTTCACCGCGACTTTGAAAAGGGTCATATGGCCCGTGACATGACCTTATTTGTTGATGAGGACGGCAAAGCTTATCACATCCATGCTTCCGAAGAAAACCTGACATTACATATATCGGAGTTAAACGATGATTATACCGGTTTTACAAATAACTATGCAACAGTTGTGCCTGCTGGACACAACGAAGCTCCTGCCATTTTTAAAAAGGACGGGAAATATTTTCTGATCACTTCCGGATGCACCGGTTGGGCACCCAATGCAGCCCGTTCCTTCGTGGCTGACCATGTTTTAGGTCCATGGATAGAACTTGGAAATCCATGTCGCGGAACTGAAGAAGAAATGAAAACCACGTTTGAATCACAAAGCACCTTTATTCTTGAAAATCCCTATAAAACGGGGCAGTACATCTTTATGGCTGATCGCTGGCGACCAAAAAATGCCATTGATGGCCGCTACATTTGGCTGCCTATTTTATTTGAAGACGGAAAGCCTGCACTGAAATGGATGGACAAATGGGATTTAAGTAAAATGGATTCCGTTATTTCTCTTAATAATGTGAAAGAAAGTTATAAGCTTTCAGGCAAAAATCTGGTAGCGCTTGCCGAAAAAATTCTTTATAAAAAGACTCCTCAGGAGGATATGTTCCTTTACATTTTACGTCCGCTTGTAAAAACAAAAAAAGCTTTACCGGCAATTGTATATTTTACAGGAGGCGGCTGGGTTAATGGCAATGTTGCAGGACAGATTCCCAATCCTGCATGGTTCCGCGATCAGGGAATTATTGGCATTGAGGCAGATTACCGTGTAAAATCCCGACATGGAACTACGCCGATTGAATGTATTCAGGATGCCAAATCGGCCATTCGATTTGTCAGGGCCAATGCAAAGAAACTGGGTATTGATCCAAACCGGATTATTGCTGCCGGAGGTTCGGCCGGCGGACATTTAGCTGCTTGTACATTTCTGGATGGAGGCGATGCACCTGGTGAAAACCTGAAAATTAGCTCGAAACCCAATGGCCTTGTATTGCATAATCCTGTTTTGGGTGAAGGATTTGGCAAAGATTTTTTTGATGCACATCCCGAATTCTCTCCAATCAAAAAAGTAAAAAAAGGGTGGCCGCCTACAATACTTTCAAACGGCACAATTGATAAAACTACTCCTTATCTTGCTGCTGAAAAATTCATGCGATTAATGAATGAAGCAGGGAATGTGTGCGAATTAATAACTGTGAAAGATGCAGGTCATTCGTGCGACTGGCCTGTAAACAACCCGAATTTTTTACCTACCATACATCGAATGACGGAATTTCTAAGAGAACAAAAATTGATCAAATAATTTAAAACTAAGATGAAAAAAGACAGACTGTGCCTGGTTCAATTATTTCTACTCCTGTCCATGTTGTCATGTGCGCAAAAAATGAATACCAAAGCCGAAAACATTGCTCCAATAGCCGAAATTCCAAACATGAAGCTGGTTTGGAGTGAAGAGTTTAATGTTGATGGAAAACCAAATCCTGAGTTCTGGAGGTATGAAAATGGTTTTGTCCGGAATGAAGAATTGCAATGGTACCAGTCGGAAAATGCGTATTGTTCAGGAGGCTTATTGGTTATTGAGGGCCGGAGGGAAAAAATGCCAAACCCAAATTACGTTTCCGGAAGCGGCAATTGGAAAACCAACCGCGAATTTGTCAATTACACATCAGCAAGTATTAATACATCTGGAAAGAAAGACTGGCTTTACGGACGTTTCGAAATTAAAGCCCGCATTGATACAACGATGGGTGCCTGGCCTGCGATCTGGACCCTTGGAACAACCAATCCATGGCCATCGAACGGAGAAATAGACATTATGGAATTTTACCGGGTTAAAGGTGCACCATCAATACTGGCAAATGTAGCATGGGGTACAGCTCAGGCATGGGTCGCCAAATGGCATTCTGAAATTATTCCTTTTTCAAGATTTACGGCCAAAGACGCCGAATGGGCAAAGAAATTTCATGTATGGCGGATGGATTGGACATCAGAATTTATTAAACTTTATATAGACGACGAATTGTATAACACGACTTTGCTTTCGCAAACAATAAATGCTGATGGCAGTAATCCGTTTAAAAAACCTCAATATCTGTTACTTAATCTTGCATTAGGCGGCAATGGAGGTGATCCAAAAGGAAGCAACTTCCCAATAAAATATGAAGTTGACTATGTCAGAGTCTATCAGGATAATTCCAAATAAAATATTTCTATTTAATCAAATTTGAAGGCTTAAAAAATCAAACCAAAAATAGAATGAAAGCCATACTTCTAAGTACAACATGTCTGGTAGCAATTGCTTCGTGTACATCGGCCAAAAAAGCTACATCCGAGGTAAAACGCCCTAATATTGTAGTCATCTATCTCGATGATTTGGGATATGGCGACGTTGGCGCTTATGGTGCTACTGAAATAAAGACCCCTCATATGGACGCTTTGGCCAATGGTGGTGTGCGTTTTACAAATGGTTATGCCACTTCAGCAACCTGTACTCCAAGTAGGTACGGATTACTTACCGGTGTTTATCCATGGCGCAACAAGGATGCTAAAATCCTTCCCGGAACAGCTCCTTTGTTGATTGACACTACTCAGGTGACTTTGCCAAAGATGTTAAAAAAACGAGGATATCAAACTGCAGTTGTGGGTAAATGGCATTTGGGTTTGGGAACCGGCGATGCCGATTGGAACAAACAAATAACACCCGGTCCCAATGAAGTTGGTTTCGATTATTCATACATTCTGGCAGCAACCCAGGACAGGGTTCCAACAGTTTATATTGACAATGGTTATGTAGATAATCTTGACCCAAAAGATCCCATTGAGGTAAGTTATGAACGCAACTTTGAAGGAGAGCCTACTGGGAAGGATAATCCTGAATTAACAACCATGAAGTGGCATCACGGGCACAATAACAGTATTGTAAATGGCATACCTCGAATTGGTTTTATGAAGGGTGGAAAATCGGCAAAATGGAGTGATGTGGATATTGCTGATCATTTTCTGGACAAAGCCAAAATCTGGGTGAAAACTCATAAAGATGGACCTTTCTTCTTGTATTATGCATTGAATGAGCCACATGTACCACGTACACCTAATCAAAGGTTTGTTGGACTGTCGGGGATGGGACCGCGTGGCGATGCCATTCTTGAGGCTGACTGGTGTATTGGCGAATTGATAAAAACACTAAATAATGAGGGCTTGCTTGAAAATACCTTGATTGTCTTTACCAGCGATAATGGCCCTGTGTTGAATGACGGATATTACGACGATGCCGTTGAAAAATTAGGCAAACATAAACCAACAGGTCCTCTCCGCGGTGGTAAATACAGTTTGTTCGAGGCGGGCACACGTGTTCCATTCGTCACCTATTGGAAGGGTAATATTGAACCTAAAGTTTCACATGCTCTGGTCTGCCAGATGGATCTGCTAGCTTCGTTTGCCAAACTGGTTGGAGTTGAAGAAAATACTACGGATAGCCAGGATTTGCTGGATGTTTTGATGGGAAAAAGCGATAAAGGCCGGGAATCACTGGTTCTGGAAGCAACGTCCCGAACTGCATTACGCAAAGGCGATTGGCTAATGATTCCTCCATATAAAGGGCCGGCAATACTTAAGGACGTAAATATTGAAATAGGCAATTCAAAAGATTTTCAATTGTATAACCTGAAAGAAGATATCGGTCAGCAGCAAAACCAGACTGCAACAGATCCTGAAAAATTAAAGGAGATGCAAGAAACTTTCAAAACCTTGCGAGGAAAGGATTATTCCAACATCCAACAACTGGAATTGAAATAATTTGGAAATAGAGGTTCTTTTAAAAGCAAGATTTTGATCATAGATTCGCCTTAAGGATACGTAAAAAAACATTAAATTAAATAATCTAAGTATGAAAAATTTCATTCTGTATTTTTGTGCCTTCTTGTTGCCAATATTGGTCTCAGCACAAAAAATTTCAACGATACCAACTGAAAATCAATATATTATACCATCTGACAAACCCAATAAAACACAACTGTTACAAATAAAGCGCGCGTATGGGATGTTTATGCATTTTGGCATTAATACTTTTTCAGGCGATGAACGGTCTGATGGAACCCTTCCTGTAGATATATATAATCCTATTGATTTGGACTGTGACCAATGGGTTCGTGTGGCGCGGGATGCCGGATTTCGCTATGTTTTACTTACGACCAAACATCATGATGGTTTTTGTTTGTGGGACAGCAAGTTTACAGATTATAATGTAGCTTCTACAAAGGTAAAAACTGATATTGTAGCTTGTGTATCAAAAGCATGTAAAAAATACGGATTGGAATTTGCTGTATATTATTCGTTATGGGACAGACACGAACCAACCTTCAGGGATAAAGATCCTCAGAAATATGTTGAGTTTCGGTAAATCACACGATTGTAAACGTTGAGGGGAAACGAAATTTCACACCACCGGACTCAATGACTGTTAATAATAAGTATTTTTTCCAATACTTTCCTGGCGATTTTCGCCTTTGGGACCCTAAAATTGCTCACAAATTGGACAAAAAACAATACCTGCACAAGGGTGAATCATACTATTTGCCTTACGAACATACGATTTGTTTAAGCCGTGAGTGGACATGGTTTAAAAAACCTAATTCGAGTTTGGTAAGAGATTTAGATGAACTGGAAGAGCTGTTTTATTGGTGTACCGATAATGATAATATGTTGGTTATCAATGTGCCGCCTGATAATACAGGCAGAATCGGAGAAAATGAAGCAAATGCAGTAATTGCTTTGGGACAGCACCTGAACTTATTATTGATTTGAATGTCAAAGATCGTTTTAATAAAATCACCATTTATGAATATCAAGACGTAAAAAAATCAACTATTGCGAATGATATTCTTTCAAATTACAGATATAATCGCATTCAATCCTATAGTATTGATATATGGAAAAACGAAAAATGGCAAACCATTTTCACCGACAATCGTCCTTTAGGAGATTGTAAAGTCATCAGGTTCCCTGTATATTATAGTACATCCGGCGTCTGGCTTAAAGTGCTAAAAGCCACAGCGCCCCCATCGATCTATGAATTCAATGTAATCAGCGATTGAAGAAACATTAAATAAAAATAAATTGAATATGAAAAATTTCATATTATATTCTTCGGCCTTCCTGCTGCCATTATCGGTCTCAGCACAAAAAGTGTCAACCTCACAACCCAATATTCTTTTTATACTTGCCGACGATTTGGGTTATACCGACCTGAGTTGCATGGGCAGTAAATATTACGAAACACCCAATATCGACAAGATTGCTCAAAATGGCATGGTTTTTACCAATGGGTATGCTGCCTGTTCGGTTTGCAGCCCTTCGCGTGCCAGCATTCTCACTGGTAAATTCCCGGCACGGCATGGAATTACAAACTGGATTGGCGAAGCTTCGGGAGAAGAATGGCAAAAAATGAACCGACATAGCAAATTACTTCCGGCTGACTATGTTCACAATTTACCAAAAGATTACATCACGCTTCCTGAAGCGTTAAAAGAGAATGGTTATAAGACATTCTTCACCGGGAAATGGCATCTGGGAGGTCCCGGATCTTACCCGGAAGATCATGGCTTTGATATAAACATTGGAGGATGGGAAAGTGGGGGTCCAAGTGGTGGATATTTCTCGCCATACAAAAATCCGAAACTACCCAATGGACCTGATGGCGAAGACTTACAAATGAGGTTAGCCAAGGAAACAGTAAAATTCCTGAAGGGAAATAAAGACAAACCCTTCCTTGCTTATCTGTCATTTTATGCCGTCCATGCGCCGATTCAAACAACTGAAGCACGGTGGAAAAAATACCGCGACAAGGCCGAAAAGATGGGAATATTTAAAAATGGATTTGCCATGGGGAAAAGGTTACCCATCCGTCAACATCAGGACAATCCGGTGTATGCCGGACTAATTGAATCGATGGATGATGCAGTCGGTTTAGTTTTAGATGAACTCAAAAAATTGGGACTTGACAAAAACACGATCGTGATTTTTACCAGCGATAATGGGGGTGTTGCTTCGGGCGACAATTATTCAACATCAAATGCTCCGTTAAGGGGAGGTAAAGGAACTCAGTGGGAAGGTGGTATTCGTGAACCTTATTTTATCTCAGTTCCCTGGATGAAAATTGCAGGGAAGAAATGTGATGTTCCGGTCTCAGGGGTCGATTTTTACCCAACAATTCTTGATTTGGCAGGTCTTCCTTTAAAACCAGACCAACACCAGGATGGGATCAGCATATTACCTCTTCTCAAAGGAAAACAGGTAGCTGACCGTGCTTTGATTTGGCATTATCCACATTATGGAAATCAGGGCGGTGACCCCAATTCGATTATCCGCAGAGGCGATTGGAAACTCATACATTACTGGGAAGACGAAAGGGATGAGTTGTACAATTTAAAAAACGACCTCAGTGAAAAAACGGATGTGGCTGCAGTAAATCCGGATAAAGCAGCTGAATTATGGACTGAACTTGATCAGTATTTGAAAAGTGTAGGTGCAAAATTTTCTGTCAAAGATTCTCAGTACAATGCTGATCTTGAAAAAGAATTTCAGGACAAAATTGTGAATCAATTGTGGCCAAGACTCGAAAATGAGCGGGAACAAATGCTCCAGAAAGATTTTAAACCTAACGCCGACTGGTGGAAAAGCAAAGCTAACATCGACTAACACAGAGATAATATGAAAACATATCACAAATAAAAAGTAAGAAATATATCTACTTTCCAAACAAAAGGTCATTGGAATCAACCGGAATCCAAATTGTAGTACCATCAACACTTTTTGTTCTTTTGATTCTGAATGGTTAATGTTATATTTACAAGACCAAAACTACCAATCGCCAGAATTGAAATGAAAAAATTTATTAACCTCTTAATTTTTTCTGTCATTGTTGCGGCTTGCGGTTCAAATCAACAAAAACCGGGCAATGCAGGAGCAGTCAAGACGGACCCTATCTCCGCTGACACCATCAAAAAGGCCTCCGCAAATGAAATTGGAATATGGAAAATTGCCAGTTATGCCAGCAATCTTGGAAACAATAGGAATACCTCCTACATTACCAATTGCTATGCCATCTGGGGTACCTTCAGCGACCCAAACAACGACAAGGCGGAACTGAAAGTGAAGTTCGTGATCGACAAAGAGACCTTCTGCATCAAACTACTGCAATACGGCACAACGATAGTCAAGAAAGGCGACGAAACCCAATACAAAATCAAGATTATGTCGGGCGCTACCGAGGTGGCCGATTTTGCGGCCAGGAATATCTCCGACCGGCTTTTCATCAAAAGCGGGGATGCTCAAAAAATTGTAGAATTATTCGAAAAGGAAGGTTCGATCTTCTTCTACATGGTTACCGATTCAAAGAGTTCTCCTGCTACCTACTCATTTACCATCGATAATCCGGCTGGACTTGGCAAAGCAATAAAAAAAATCACCGAGTAATTTCGTCATAATTTTGCGTATTTTGTGACTGTTCAAATAATTGTTGTATCATGGATATGGAGGATATTTTCCAAAAAATAGGAACATCTCAGACGCTCAGTCAGAAGATTGAACGTAACATTGAACGGGCCATCAGGGAGAAAAAATTGCCCATTGGCGCAAAACTTCCACCTGAGCGCGAGCTCTGCGAAATGTTTGCCGTGAGCCGCACGGCCTTGCGCGAAGCTCTAAGGCGATTGAGCGCCAGGGGTCTCATCGAAATACGGAAAGGTAGCGGCATGGTGGTTACCAAGATTGACATCAAAGATGCCATTCAATCCCTGAACCTCTATTACGACCTGAAGTTCGACGACCAACTGATCATGCAAATCATCGAACTCCGCCTTGCATTTGAGCCTGAAATTGCCAAAATGGCAGCCATCAACAGAACAGATGAAGACCTAAAGAATCTTGAGGCAAATCTGCTCGATTTTAGTAAGTGCAATCCCGACAATACCCAGCTGGAGTCGGACATCGACAATAAATTTCACCTCTGCCTGGCACGCGCGACCACCAATCCTTTTGTGAACCTTACCATGGAACCGGTTTACAACCTGCTACCGCGAATGCGCAATTTCATTTACGCGAACATTGAAGGGGAGAAGGAGATCACGCTGGGTTACCACAAGGAGATTGTCAATGCCATCCGGGAGAAGGATGCAGATCGATCCTACGAAAAGATGCAGGCGCACTTGAATCGCAACATGCAGGTTTACAATAAGTTTCTTAAGCAGTTTTAATCCCACACAAACCGCCACTGACCATCCGCCTGCTTCTTCCAAACGGTATGAAAGATCCCTTTTGAGCGGATTACCTGTCCGGTAGAATCGTGTGTCGAAAAAAGAAATTTACCATACGTATAGCCAAGATCCCCTGAGGCGGAAACCTCTATGAAATCAGGTTTCCACAATAGCTCTACACCCTTGTACCTTGGCGCAAGATAGTAGAGGCGGATGGAATCCTTTCCATGTACCACGTAGCTTCCGCGGTTAAGCGATGCAGCCGAATCGGCGAAATAGGCGAATGCCTCCGAAAGGTCTTTCTCCTTAGCCATGGCTGCAAAAGCCTGTTCAGTTTTAACGATCTCCTTTTTTGCAGTTTCCAGTTGGGCTTTGTTGACAGCTGTAGTGCAGGCTGTCAGTAGCAAAAACAGAATAACAAATTGTTTGGTCATATAGCTTTAGTTTGTGGTTCCCTTCGTGAAACCTTGGTGTTCTTAGTGTCTTGGTAGCAAAAAAAACAGCCACTAAGGCACAAAGTCACGAAGGTATCACAAAGAATGAATCCATTTTATCTCGTAAAAGTTGAATTTATACAGTAACCATAGATGACAACGTAATGGCAGGCAGCGCCAATCAGAACAAAAATATGAAAGATGGCATGATTGAATTTTAATCTTTTAATTTGATAAAGAACTGCGCCAAAAGTATAGGCCAATCCTCCGGCCAACAGCCAAACCAAACCCGCGGTTTCCATGCTGTTGATTAATGGCTTGAGCGCTATAACGATGACCCATCCCATCAGTACATACATCACGGTTGAAAGTTTCGGGAAGCTTCCGATAAAGAAAAATTTGAGTATGATCCCGGTGGCAGCTATCAGCCAAACTGTTATTAACACCGGAATTCCCCAAAGCGGAGGCATCGTCAGCATTGTAATGGGCGTATAGCTCCCCGCGATGGTTAGATAGATGGCGCTATGGTCAAAGAGATTCAGCCTTTTCCTAATCTTTGGATCAGTTGAAGAATGGTAGAGTGTGGAGGCCAGGAACATCGTGGTAACTCCAATTCCATAGATTAGAAATGCAACAAAAATTTTAGCTGAATGGAGCTGAAGTGCCTTGTTCAACAAGACAACCATACCTATTATCGATAGTATCAACCCAAAACCATGGGTCAGTACATTCCATCGCTCTTCTTCCTCTGAATATAATTTCTCCAATGTCAGATTCGTTAAATTACTGTTTTGTATTTAGCGGATTACCGGATTCTTTGTAAAACTGATTCTGCAATGATTCTATTTTATCGTTGCTTTTGAGTGTTTTAATCAGTTGGGCAAGTTGCTCAGCCTGCGATTCAACCACTACTTTTCCCAGCTCTACACTGCTTTTGGTGGCATCTCCGGCATAATGGTTGGGGTATTGGGCGTACCACCAGATGCCAGTATACTGAAAAGGAACTTCGGCCAGTCTCTTCTGATTTTGACCCGATTGTGTTCCTGCCAGCTCAGTCTTGACCAGATCAGGTCTGATAAAGCGCATCATGGAGGTCTCTTTTTCGTCTGCATGTCCTCCGGTTTTGGTTTGCCTCAATGACTCAATTTTTTTGGCGACTTCAGGGCTATCATTGGGTTGAAAGAACGCCAAGACATAATCCTTTTGACTGTGCAGTTGCGACATACAGAAATATCTCAGAAAATCGTTGTTCCCTCCATGTCCATTGACGATGATAATCTTTTTCAGACCATTGCGCGAGAGCTCCTCACAAGTTTCCTGCAGCATTTTCCAGATGAGTTCGGGACTGTAGGCAATCGTGCCTGGCTGATGCCGTGCTTCGTTGATTTGACCGACAAAATAGGTTGGGAAAACGATGCAATACTCCTGCCCGGCTGCCGTCAAGGCTACCTTCCTGGACTCAAAAATATCGGTTCCCAGAGGCAAATGCGGACCATGTTTCTCAAGAATTCCCATGGGAAGCAAGCAGACGCCCGAAGATTTTTCGGCGGCCTTCACGAAATCGGGAGCAGTCAGTTCATCGTAGCTGCAGGATAGTTTTGATTCAGGTTTTGCTTGTGAGAATAGATTAAAAGCGGAAAACAACAGACAAATTACAATTAAATTTTTCATAGTCTAAGGATTAAATTTTTAGTTTCTCATGTTCAAATTTTTCTGTGATCTCGGAAAAACGGGAAATGCGCCAATTTGCAGCGGACTGGTCCTGGTGTTCAGAACCTGGCCCGTTGTAGGCGACGCAATAGATGCCGGCAGCAGTGGCAGCCTTGATTCCGTTGGCAGAATCTTCAATGATCACGCAATTTTCTTTAGGTATACGCAATTTTTTTTGGGCTAAGAGAAAGATAGCAGGATCCGGCTTCCCGGCGCCGGCCTCGGTACTATCGACCACTGTATCGAAATAGGAGGCAAGTCCGGTTTTGGCAAGAATGATGTTGATCACTTCTATCGTAGAGGAGGAGGCCAATGCCATTCTTATCTCTCTTTCTTTCAGTTTGTCAAGAAGTTTTACAACACCCGGCATAGGGTGAATTTCCGGCAAGGAGTTGAAATAGCCAATGACTGTCTCTTCGGTGATCCTGACCAATTCGTCAAGTGGAGTATGCAAGTGGTGTTTCTCCCTGATTTTGCCCCACATCACCGGATTGGAACTTCCCTGATAAGAGACATGCTCGTCGTGATCGATGACAACGCCAACTTTGTCAAAGAGTTTTTGCTCAATCACCTTGTAGAGGTTCTCGCTGTCGATCAGCACCCCGTCCATGTCGAAGATAAAAGCCCGGATTTTGGCTAAATGCATGTTTAATTTTTTTACTAAAGTAAGCAAAGTAGCCAAAATAAGGATAAAGGATAAAGTTAAAAGGATAAAGTGAGGGACTCCAGAGATTGGTGGGAGTTGAATGGCATTCCATATTGTTTAATTATTTCACTAATCTCCGTAGTCCCATCCATCCCACCTTATCCTTTTTACTTTATCCTTTATCCTTATTAGTTCGCCGAGAGGCAAACAACCTGCCCATCCATCGTACTTACCAGGATTCTTCCTTTACCGATTGGAAGAACCGAATTGATCAGGGCATTGCAAATCTTGTGTTTCCAGGCAACCTGATGTGTTTTCGTATTGATGGCAACGATTACTCCTGTTGCGGTTGGAACATAAAGGAACTTCCCTGATTCGATGAGGGGGGAGGGAGCGATTTCGTATCCCAGATCCGCCTTGCATTCCCAGGCCAGCTCCTGATTTGTTGCTGTGGTAAAAAAAGCATCTACATTTCCTTCCGTCATATTCTTTATAAAGGCAAGGTTGCCGTTGGCAGAGATCCCGATCGATTCGCGGCAGGAGTATTTACCGGAGTTCCAGATCTCCGTTCCGGTATTTTCGTCCAAAGCGGTCATGTGGCGGTCGGGCGCTACCACGAAGATTTTTCCGTGTGCGGCAACCGGCCATACAGCCGCAGGTGAGAGCATCCTGTTGCTCAGTTTCTCCCTTTTCCAATTGAGATTTCCGGTTTCTTTATCCAGTGAATAGAAGGTGTTGCCCCACGAACCGAAACAGACACTGTTTTTCAGGATCAAAGGTTTACATTCCACGAAATTCTTTACACTGTCGAATTTCCAGAGCAGTTTTCCATCAGAAAGGTTGAGGCATCGGAACGATCCTTCTGAGGAGCCAATGTAAACCCTGTTTGCTTCGATGGCCGGGCTTGCAACGATTGGCTTAACGGTAGGGTGCATCCAAATCAGGTTGCCAGATTGAAGGTCCAGGCAATAGATGTTGTGATCGGTTGAAGCACAAACAACTCTGTTCCCATCAATGGCAGGTGTGGAGTAGATTTTTCCACCGGTAGGATAACTCCAGATTTTTTTACCGGAAAGTACGTCCAGCGCAACTATCTCACCAGCCGTATTGGCATAGACAGCCCTATTTTTATGAGCGGTGATTCCAGTACCGATGTCGCTCATTTCCTGAATTTTCCAAAAAGTACTGATACCCGGATATTTTTGATTCACCGAATAATCAGGTCGGGGGAAAGATTTTGGGGCCATGGAAGCCTTGGGGTTATTTGATGAAGAGTTACCACCAGGGATTACCCCTACCGAAACTTTGCACCAAACCGGAAGGGTTTTACCCGAGGAGAGCCGTTCTGCATAATATATGGTATCTTGTTGGATGGTGACAAGGTTGTAGCCCACTTCCGCTTTTTTTGTCTGTAAATTTGATCGTCCCATGATACCCGGAATTCCCTCAAAATTGTAAAGGCGATTGGCATGTCCATGACCTAAAAGGGTGGCTTTGATATTCATTTTATGGAGCCGGTCAATGATGTCGTACCAATTGGAGAGCGATTCGTCAAGGGGATAATGGTTGACAAAGATGACAGGTTGGGAAGGATTCTTCCGGGATTTTAAGACGGAATCCAGGAAAACCATCTGTTCCCGGGGTACGAGTCCTGGCCCCATTCTCATGTTGGGACCCGAGGCGGTACCAATAAAAAGATATCCGTTCTTTTCGAATGAGAACCTTTCCGACCCGAAGGTGGTGACAAAGCTGTTGTTACCGCTCTCTGACCATTTGGAGTCGTGGTTGCCGGGTGTTATGTACCAGGGTTTTTTGAGCCGGTCAATGATCTTCCGGGCTTGCATAAGCTCCTCGTCAGATCCGAATTCGGTGATATCTCCCGCAAATAACACAAAATCAATTTCAGGTTGACGGTTAATGTCGTCGACTGTTGCATTGAGATCTTCAGCAGCAGATTGACTGCCAACATGGGTGTCTGTAACGTGCGCAAAATGAAGTTTCTGGGCGGAAACAATTCCAATTTGCAATAAAATAAGACATAGTGATAAAAGTATTTTCATGCGTATATAATTTGTTTTTTAAGGTCGCATGGAATACCCATCCCGAAACTTCGGGATCATTTTCGATTGTTGTGAAAATTTCCTAATGGGTATTTCATTGTTTTGTAGAATTGGCTAATTCATGGCCATGAACATTTGCTGGCAATGGATGATTCAATGATCGCGTCTGGCGGTTCTGATCCAGTCGTTCACTCCTTGCCGGATTTTTTTTGCAACATCCTTCTGGAAATGAGGATTATTGATCAGTTTTTCATCCTCATCATTGCTCATAAAGGCTACCTCAACCAGACAATTCGGGTATTCAGTCGGGCCGCTCAACGAAAAATTGAAGCTGCCAATATTACCAAAATCATTTAAACCTAGTCCCTTTAATCTCTCTAAAATATCCACGGAAAGCGGTTTAAACCCTATGTACCGATAATAAGTGCTTACCCCCCTCACATTTGGATTGGATGATGCATTGTGATGGATGCTGATTAAGAGATCAGGATCAGCTTCGCGGAGCAGAAACGTGCGATCAAGCATGCTTAATTCAAGATCTTCATTTCTGGTCATGTAGACTTCAGCTCCCAAACGTTTAAACTCTTTTTCTAAATATTTTGCAATCTGCAGATTTCGATATTTTTCCTCAATTCCCGTTTTAACACCGGTTGCTCCCGAGTTTGTACCACCATGCCCGGCATCAATGGCAATTTTTAAATTTCTGATTGCAAGATGTTCTGGTTGTCGGTTTATTGCAACAAGCAATGTCTTTTTACGGTATTTGATCGAATAACCCCAATTCTGCTTGTGCTTTAGTTCAATAGTCACACGAAAGACTTGATCTTCAATCTGTTCATGATAGACATTTTTAATCTCTTTTGCTGACTTGAGCTGTGTAATCCAGTTCGTATTTCCGGTTGCACCATAAATATCAATTACAATGCGTGAAGGATCAATAAGCTGCATGCTTTGGTACGGAAGCCGCTCGTCCAGGCCGATGGTAACATAGTCCTGTTTTTCATCTCCAAATACACCCCAGGAAGAGGTGAGACAATAATCATTTCTCCTGATATCCATACAAAGCTTCACATTCTCTTTTGGAATAAATGCATGATGATTTTGGGAAAGACGAACGATATAATCATCCCTAAGACTATCAATAACCTGCAAAACAATCGCAGTATCGAGATAAGTCATTTTAGCACCGCCAAGCCGATCGGTACCAGGGCCAAACTTCAGATAAGGCAATTGCCCCTGGGTCATTCCTATCAAAACTTTCTCTTTGAAGCGAAAAATACTGTCGCTTTGGGCGAACGTAATATTGAAATAAAAAACTGTAAAAACTAATAATACTGTTTTCATTGAGTCTGTTTTACAAACTGAATTCTAAAAGTTAAAGGGACATTTTAAGATGTCAATAACTTAACTATTTACGGTCGCATTGTAGTATTGCATAGCGAGGCTTTTTGCCCTAATATGTACCTAAAACAAAGGGGAGGTCTGCAAGCAAATCCTCCCCTGTTAATTATTTACAACTCAAAAAAGTTTTGGGTAGTTTTTACCAGCCCGGATTCTGAGTTAATTCGATACCCTGATCCTGATACAGTTTGATCTGACCAAGTGGCACCGGACTTAAATACTGCCTTTCATAGAATGGATCACCGCTGATCCAGTCTCTGTTCTGAGCAGAAGTAATTGACCAGATGCCAAAAATATACCCTCCAACAGTTGGAGGAACATAATTCGTTGTAGGATTTTTTGGAGCTGCAGGATCCCAAAGCTTCGTGGTTATTGTCGCCCATTTTGTAGAAGCAGGATAATCTGATTTGACAACCCAGGCGCCCAGACAGAGATCGTTCGGATTTTGAAATGTATTAACACTGGATAAATCAGCTTTCAGGTAATCATATTTCTTCCATCTGCGCAAATCGTTGTTCCGTTTGCCCTCCATCATGGTTTCTATCCGACGTTCACGACGGACTTCCCATAACAAAGGAGAAACTGAAGGATCCCGATCCGGATCGTCAATGATTACGCCATTTACAGACAGACTATTCCCTGCTAAAGTAACATTTGGCAATCTCTTGCCGTTGAATGTCCTTGTACGTAATTTGTTGATTGTTTTATCAAAATCTGCCTGAGTTACGGCCAATCCCCCAACAGTACCAAGTTCAACAGCTGCTTCAATGTAGTTCACCATTACTTCACCCAACCGCAATATTGGGGCATCCGTTACATTTACATTGCTTAATGAAGTCAAGTCGCCCGGATCAGCGGTTGCATCCAGAAACTTCCAGATACATATTCCGGAGGTGCTGTATGCGCTATGAATACCGTTGATTCGAAGAGAATCAACAACGGTGTAATTTAAGCGAGGATCGCGGTTCTGATAAGCAACTTTAAAACGTCTTTTACCATTGTCAGAAGCATAATTGTACAATGGAGATTGTTTAATAGGCAGACCATCAATGCTAAGGTATGATTCAAAGGCGCTTTTTGACATGCCAGTCTGAGGTTCTCTGTTATTATAGCTCATCAGACAATGGGTAGTCATAGCAGTTTCATATTGACGGAAGAAGATGACCTCTTTATTGCTTGAAAGGTCTTTGGATGAAAAAATCGCCCTGTAGTTGTTTTCAATTGAGTAATTTCCAACTAGTCCATCGATTATTTGTCCAGCAGCCCATTTTGATTTTTCAAGGCAAGTTTTTGCCAATGCATTATTGTTTTGCTGGTATTTAAGAAAAGTGCCGAAATAAAGCAATCTGTCAGACATCAACCCTAATACGACAGCACGGTTTACCTGTTGCGCACCATCTGTTAATCTGACATTGGCAGCTGCAAATTCAAAATCGTCAATAATTTTTTGAACAACTGTTGCCAAAGGATCACGTTTTTTATACAATGCAGCATTGTCTGCAATATCCAATGGGGTTTCATACCATGGAACATCACCAAATTTTAGAGCCATATCGGAATATTCCAAAGCCCTGAACATACGTGCAATTCCTCTCCAATGATTCTTTGCAGCATCGGGCATCTGAACGCGTTCGAGCCGGTCGATTAAGATATTAACCTTTCGGACATAAGTAAAAGTCCAGGCGGAACTGGTCGCTGGTGTTGTTTTTGTCCATGCACCCAAAGTAGTAAAATCATCATTGAATGTTTCTCCGGAGAAAAACTTACCCCAGGTCCAACCGCTGCCATATCCAGTAAAATAGTCAGTATAACAGTTTTGAGCATACAAACGTACATTCGATTCGGAGACCCAGAATCCATCATCGGTTAACGTAGAAAGAGGTGGCTTGTCCAGAAAATCTGAACAACTCGTCGCAAAAAGCGTCGTAAGAGTTAGTATAAGTAATATTCTTTTCATGATAATATCTATTTTAGTTTTTTGCTAAAAGGTTAATTGAACTCCAAATGAAACGGTTCTGCGGTATGGATAACCACGACCAAACATACGAGAGTCAGCAGTGCTTTGCAAGCCGGTTTCGGGATCGAGTGGAACTTTACCCAGACCATCAACTTCGAATAGATTTTCACCACTAACATAAACCCTGAATTTCTGTACATAAACCTTTTTTGCAATTTTGGGAGAAAGAGAATAACCCAAAGTCACATTTTTCAACCTGCAATAGGCCATATTCAAAAGATATTTTGTCTGAGTCTGGAAGTTGTAAAGACTTCCTCCCTGTCCTAAATTCGAAGGACGCGGGTAGTAGGCAGTAGTATTGTCTGTTGTCCAATAATCCATTTGGTGCGCATACCATGCTTCAGATGCATCCCATCCAGGTATTGCAGTATTTCCTGTAGCCCAGTATTTTCTGGAACCTACACCTTGAAAGAATACATCGACATCAAAGCCCTTCCAGTCAGCATTAACACGCAATCCATACAGATATCTTGGTTGTGAATTTCCAATAACTGATAAATCGCCGTGATCGCTTAGGGTATTGATTCCGTAACCAATTTTGCTATCGCCGTTCATATCGACATACTTAACATCACCAGGGGCAAAAGTAAAACTACTGCTTTCCAGCAAGGTCTGAGCGGGCAAATCTGCCTTCAAAACATATTTATTGGTAGTTGTATTCAGATCAAAATCGGAGACTTGAAAAAGTCTGTCAGTGGTATAACCCCAAATTTCCCCAATTGTTTTCCCTTCGTAATTGTTGTATACATTAGGATCAGAGGATGAAGCAAACTTCGTTATTTTGGTATTATAATCAGATAAACTGGCAGATAATAAAATATGCAGGTTATTCTTAAAGGTATGGTTGTAATCGATAGCAATTTCAAATCCATTCGTAGTCAATTCACCATAATTTACCATTGGAGAGGATCCTCCAAAAGAGCTGGGTACAACCTGTCCGGCACCTAACATATTAAGTGTCTTCCGTTGAAACCAATCGAAATTGATACCCATTTTATCATTAAATAAGCGGGCATCAGCTCCAAAGTCCAAGGTTTGAACAGTTTCCCAGGTTAATACAGGATTCAGTGTGGATGGAATTCCCGCATAAGAGGTATTTTTGTTGCCAATTAACCAGGAAGATGTTCCTACGCCGATATTTGACAAAAACTGTCCGGATGGCACATCTTGATTTCCTACTCTACCCCATGATGCTCTTGGCTTTAGAGAAGTAAGATAAGGTTTCAATGATTTCATGAACGGTTCTTCCGTAATGCGGTATCCTACAGATACAGAGGGGAAAAATCCCCATTGATTTTCGCCAAAAAACTTGGATGTACCATCATAACGACCGTTAAACTCAACAAGATACCGATCTTTGAAAGCGTAATTTACACGACCAAAGAATCCGGCAACTGCAGTTTGCGAATGAGATCCGGCTACAAACTGGTCGCCTGTTGCCAGGGCTATTTCGGGATGGGTATAATCCAGAACTCCTTTCCGTTGGGACCAATGATATCTGTATTCTGAGGACTCAATGTTGGTCCCAGCCATAATTTTAAAGCTATGCTCTTTGATGGTTTTCTCATAAGAGATAATACTGTTCATAACATAACCTTCTGTACGGGCATCATCAGCTGAAACATAATCATAGGAGGTGGTATATGCTTTATACATGGTAGTCGGATCGGCTACGTTGGCAGCATTTGGTGCTGTATAAATATCCAATGCATGAGGTATTCCCCCGATTGTATTGTTGCCTTCCTGATTCGTTATGTAGGTATAGTCAAAATCAACTGAAAGTCCTTTAATTGGTTTCAATGTTGCACCCATAGAATAGCGATTGTACCAAATTTCTTTGGTTTGGTATTTGGCCTGCTCGTACTCATTTACAGGATTGCGGAAAGGTAATCCCTGGAACGTACCATAGAGATAGGAGGGTTGCCAGCGATATAAAGTAAATAGTGGAGTATATGTGCCTCCACTTAGAGAGAAGGGAGTGGCAAAATCAGTTTTGGACAATTGGGTTCTCAATCTCACTGTCAGCCATTTGTTTACATCAGAATTGATATTGGCATTAACGTTGTAACGGTTATAGCTATCAGGCTTTGCTTTGAAGATACCGGTCTGATCAAGATAACCGAGACTAATACTGTAGCTTGTTGATTTAGAACCGCCACTTACCGAGAAATTCTGATTTTGTTGAGGTGTCCATTTACTAAAGAACAAATTAGCTATATCCCAGTCCCGATATGCTTCCATATAACCAACAAACATCTCAAAGTCGCGTCCACGTTCCATTTCCCTGGATAAGCCTTCTCCTTTTCCATAGGTTTCTGACCAAGTTTTCATCTTGGCAATGATTTCGTCGTTGTACCGTAGACCTCCGATTGTACCAACATACTGTGCGGATGGATTATTATGACGCGCTGCTGTTAGATAAGCCAACCCACTCTGCCAGGCAGGAGCCATCTCCGGGAGATTGGCAGGAGTAGCCCATGCGAAGTTATTGGAATAAGTTACCCTGACTGTTTCGTCTCTTTTCCCAGTTTTTGAAGTAATCAGCACAACGCCAAAAGCTGCACGAGCACCATATATGGCTGTAGAAGCTGCATCTTTTAATACAGATATCGTCTCAATGTCATCAGGATTTATGTAATTAAGATCCGGAATTGGGACGTTATCCAGTAAGATCAATGGTGTGGCAGAAGAGTTCAATGATCCGGTTACACCACGAATTGTTATAGACGGTGCCGCTCCAATTGCGCCAGTTGTTGTCGTAACAATCAATCCAGGAGTTGACCCCTGAAGTCCGCGACCAACGTCGGTAATAGGCCTTGATTTCAAGGTCTTTTGGACATCAACGGTAGAAACTGATCCGGTAAGATTTGCTTTCTTTTGGGTGCCATACCCTACAACTACAACCTCTTCAACCTGCGATATATCAGACTCAAGATCAATGGTAATATTGGAAACCCTACCTGGTTTAACTTCTTTGCTTTTCATCCCAATAAAACTGACCGAAAGTGATGATTCTGGTGCTATCGAAATCTTGAAGTTACCACTGGCATCCGTGATCGTTCCGTTAGATGTACCCTTTTCTACAATGGTAACACCTACGAGAAGTTCTCCGGTTGCATTGTCACGAACAGTTCCTGTGAGTGTTCGCTTTTGCGCGAAGGTCATTTGAATGACCATGCACAAAATGAAAAAGAGAGCTAAAGTTTTTTTCATTTCATTTTGTTTTTGGTTTTAAGTAATTCGTGGGAATAATTAGATATTATGCCTTGCTGAACCTTCGTTCAGTTGGATTTTATTTGGTATTATAGATTATAAAGTTCAAAATTATAGGGTTGAATTATTCAATCTGTTTTTAAGATTACGAAGAGACAAAATTGACTTATAGTCAGTCTTTGAAATTCGTTTAATTCACTGAACGAAATGTTTAACATGAATAATTGGTACTAATGTAACAAATTTATATATTAATTTAATTTTTTTGTAAGATATAATACCAATTTTTTGTTTTATTTAGAATTTTAGGATTAAAATATGACTTTAATCAGATATTGACCTCATTTTCCTAATACCGATTCCGGGAAGTTCGTTCAAGGTTACCTTTCCGTCCACAACCTTCATCCCCTCGAATTGATCGTTGGAGATCAACAGATTTCCATCCAGATCGGCCCAGTCGACGATGGGGGAAAGCTGGGCCGCAGCGCTTATTCCACAGGAGGTCTCCGTCATGCATCCCATCAGGGTTTTCATTTTCAGGCTTCGTGCCATCTCAATGATTTTGTGGGCTTCGCGCATACCTGTGCATTTCATCAGTTTGCAGTTCACCCCGGAGTAGACTCCATGAAGCCGTTCTACATCTCCGACTCTTTGCAGGGCTTCATCTGCCATGATGGGCAATGGACTATGCTGGGTAAGCCAGGCCGTGTCGTCAAAGTTGTGTTTGTCCATGGGTTGTTCGATGAAGACAACTCCCTGCTCTTTCAGCCAGAAGATTTTATCCAATGCCTCCTGGCGGTCTTTCCAGCCCTGGTTGACATCCACGCAAAGCGGTACTTTGGTCACAGAACGAACGCTTTTTATCATCTCTTCGTCGTTTCCGCCACCAATTTTGATTTTCAATATTTTGAAGGCTGAAGCCTCTTTGGTTTTTGCAATCACCTCTTCACTTTTGTCGATCCCAATGGTAAAAGTGGTCAAGGGTGTATTTTCCGGAGAGTAACCCCAAATCCGGTGCCAGGGTTGGTTCAGCAGCTTCCCGACCAAATCATGCAATGCAATGTCAACCGCTGCTTTTGCTGCGCAGTTTCCTGGTAGGGCAGCATCAACATAGTCGAGGATCTCTTCCATTTTGAATGGATCTTTGAACTGGGATAAATTCAGCGAGGAGAGAAATTTTGTGGCAGTCTGGTGAGACTCACCCAGATAAGGTGGCATGGATGCTTCACCATAGCCGGTTACCCCTTCCCACTCAAGCTCCGTCAACATCACGGAGGTGGTGGTCCTGGAGTTGGAGGCAATGGTAAATACATGCCTGAGTTGTAGCTCAAATGGCCTGAAGGAAAATTTCAACCCATTACCGGTTGGTTTGTAACGGGGCAGAATTTTCCCATCCTTCGAAAACGATGACAAGATACCTGCACCTGCTGCCATGGTTGTTGCGCCTAAAAATGTTCTGCGGTTGGTTATCATGC
>JAVHPO010000375.1:0-8740 GCA_036170635.1 Prolixibacteraceae bacterium
AAAATATTCTTAATGAGTTCTTAATGATCTAGGATGAGTATCCTACCTTCAATCTATAATTCCGAAATCAGGGCTCCGGGAATAACACGGTGGATCAATACGATTCTTAGATGCACGGTATAAATGATTGCCATTTTTTTGTAGTTGATACGGCGTGCATTGTAGCCGTATTGCAAAATGGTCTTAAGAGAGGAAATTGGATAACTTTCGGCGGAATGGGACAAGGATTTGATTTTGAGATAAATTCCCTCAATATACCGCTTGGATGTGATTGGTGATTTGCAGGTCTCAACGATATAAAAATGCAGGTTTTCAATATCAATATGTGCTTGTTCTGAGGTCCTGATCGTATAAGATCTCATAATTTCCTCAAATCCATGCCGTAATGTTCCTCCATTTTATCCCATAGTTTTTCAAAAGACTCTTCTACCGAATGAGTTTTTACGGGTAAACCGTCTTCCCCAGTCGGCATTGGATTTTCAATTTTAACCAGCTTTTTATTGCGTTCCAACTCCCTAACAATTTTACGCCCCTTCGGCGTACTTACATCGATATGTGCAGTTATGTTCATAAATTGAGAAATTTGGAATTATAGCACAAATATACAATTTTCTTTTCTCGCTATCTTTTTCCTGAATCAAAATTCAACGGATACTTAAGCAGAATGCCTAAAGATCAATCAAAGTCAATCATTGCTTTCATCACACCATCCTTGTATTTCGTAACCAAATCGAATGCCTCTTTCGTGCTCTCCAAAGGAAAACGATGGGTTGCCATTTTGCAGACATCAATTTTCCCTTTTCCCATCAGTTCGAGTGTTTCTTCCAAAGTATGATTCTGCCTCCTCACATTTTGGACACAAATCTCTTTGTGCCTCATTTGATCAACCAAAAAACTCCACCGGTCAAATTCAGGGATACCGATAACCATTAGTTTCCCTCCCGGTTTGAGCAGCTCAACTGCCTGATCGATGGCCTCCTGCTTGCCGCAACACTCGAAAACGACGTCAAGCAGCAAGGGCTCTTTTGCTTTTATCTCTGCAACTACATTTGATTTATTGGGATTTCCGGTATAAATGGCGCCACATTCCCAGGCAATCTGAAGACGTTCATCCACCAGATCCGTCACATAAATATCAGAAGCACCTTTGGCGATTGCCGATAAAAGGACACTCATCCCGATAGGGCCAAAACCCAAAATACCAACAGAAGCATTTTTAAGTGGTATGGATTGGTTGACCGCGTACAATCCAATGGCCAAAGGTTCACTGATGGCCGCTTCGGTGTAGGAAAGTTTGTCGCTGATCGGGAAACAACTACCTTCCGGCATCACAATGTATTCGGTCAGGCATCCATCGGCCTGACCCGGACAACCCAAAAAACGAAGCTTCCGGCAGGTGTGCGGACGACCGGCCATACACTGGTCGCATTGACCGCAGGGCATAGCGGGTTCAATGGCGATTCTGTCGCCCGGTTTGACACGGGTAACTCCAGAACCGACCGCCACCACTTCACCTGCACCCTCATGCCCTACCGGGAAGGGATATTGCACCACCTGACTTCCAATTTTCCCCTGGGTATAGTAATGGACATCTGAGCCACAGACGCCTACCACCTTCATTTTTATCAGGACATCCGAACTTTTAAGGATCTTCGGCATCGGGAGTTCAATCATCTCCATCTGCCTGATACCGGTTAAGACCATTGCTTTCATATCGTTATATAATTTGGTGGATTTTCCTTCTACCAAAGATAGGATAATCACTGCGGGATTTAAAACCTATTCTTCTGAAAATATCTTGAACAGTCCTGTTAAGATATCTTGAATTAATTTTCATAAATCTACCACAATAGGCACATAGGACACAGTAGGGCTATTGTGTCCTATGTGCCTATGTGGTGAAAATTGTTTATAATAAACCGAAGAGAAGAAGCCTTTGATCAAAAATTTTCGCTATTTACCTATCCGGAAGCTACCGGATAAGAATCTCAATTATAGGAGCAACTCGTCGTGGAGAATACGATATATCTCCTCATAACTCCTGGCCCCCATCAGATGTACCCGAAGTTTGGAGGCATCTGTGAAATCGCTGGTGTAGATTTTGTAAAACCGCTTCAGGATGTTGATGCTTTTCTTGCTTCCCCATGTTTTCTCAAAAAGCTGGGTATGAAAAAGAAGCTGGGTCAATCTTTCTGCTTTTGGGGGAGCAGGATGATTTGGCTGAAAGAACCACGGATTGTGAAAAATCCCCCGACCCACCATGATCCCATCCAAGCCATATTTACCTGCAAGTCCAACTCCCTCTGCAACAGAAGATACATCACCATTTCCTACAAACACAGTCTCAGGACTCAAGGCATTTTTGACCAGTACACCTTTGCCAATTTCATCCCAATTGGCCAGACCTTCGGATTGCTGTTTTTGTGTCCTACCATGTAGGATAACAGCTGCAGGCCTGGTCTCCATGATGGCGGTCATCCATCTCTCCGTGTCGTGCATCCGGATCCCTGTTCTGGTTTTAACGGAAACGGGCAGGTGTGTGGCCTCCTTGGTAGCCAGGATAATCTCCTTGGCAAGATCAGGCTGATCAATCAATGAGGAACAACAACCATTCTTCACCACTTTTTTGACCGGGCATCCCATGTTGACATCAATTCCATCGCAATCATATTCTTGCGTGATTTCGCGGGCTATTTTGGAAAATAGCTCGGGATTTTTACCCCAAATCTGAACCACCAGTCTGATGTTTTTCTTTTTCAGAAGCGCTCTTTCCGTTTCGCTGATAAGCAGCCGGTGGGCAACATTCTTCTTTCCTAACGGATGGTTGAGCCCATCGACCGAGGCAAATTCGGTATAAAGTACCTGTAGAAATTCAGGATCGGCCATACCGGCCACCACTTCGCGAAAAACGGTATCGGTTACATCCTCCATGGGGGCGAGTGCGAAGAAGGGTTTTGGGAGCTGTTGCCAGAAATTGGACATTGCGATTGGATGGTTATTTCTTTAGCCGTACGGATTTCGAGATAAATTCCTGATCCAGTTGATCCGAATCCTTGTATTGTTTTCGCAATTCAATTAGTTTGCGGTGAAGCTCTTCCTTCACCCCGGAATAATTGGGATCGTTGTAGACACTTTTCATCTCCTGCGGATCTTTCTCGAGATCATACAGTTCCCACTCGTCGACATCATAATAAAAGTGGATCAGTTTATATCTTTCTGTCCTGACGCCGTAATGGCGCTTCACTTTGTGCTCTCCGGGAAACTCATAGTAATGGTAATAAATGGCATCGCGCCATTTGACCTGTTTGCCTGCCACCAACTTTTTGAATGATACTCCCTGCATATCTTTGGGGGCCTTTACCCCTGCATAATCTAAAAATGTAGGTGCAAAATCAAGATTTTGAACCATTTTGTCCACAACTGAACCGGCTTTTATCTCTTTGGGATATCTCATCAAAATTGGGGTCCTGAATGATTCCTCATACATAAACCGTTTGTCGAACCAGCCATGTTCGCCCAAATAGAATCCCTGATCAGAGGTATAGACCACGATGGTATTTTCTGTAAGACCGTTCTTATCAAGATAATCCAACACCTGCCCTACTCCATCGTCGACCGATTGAACACATTTCAGATAATCCCGGATGTAACGCTGGTACTTCCATTTCGCCAATTCCCTTCCGGTCGGTTTGTTTTTCAAAAATGTCTCGTTACGGGGACTGTAAGCATTGCGCCAGGCCTTTAGCTGAGCATCATTCATTCGCTTCAATTGTGGGGCCAGGTTAGTTGGGGCACCTGTATAAGGATCGTTTTCAAATTTCATGTCATGGCCCCACATCATGTCCTTTACAATACCCATCTCCTGCGTATGGGCTGCAGTCCCCCGGCCATCGAAATTATCAAAGAAGTTATCGGGGAAAGGGAATTCCCGGTCTTCAAACAAATTCAGGTATTTTTCTTCAGGCAGCCAATTTCGGTGTGGGGCTTTCTGGTGGTACAATAGGCAAAATGGCTGGGATTTATCCCGCTTTTTATCCAGCCAGTCAAGGGCAATTTGAGTGGTTATCGTGGTAACATATCCTTCAATACGCTTCTTTACACCATTTTCTATAAAATCAGGATTATAGTAATCCCCTTGCCCGGGCAGGACATTCCAATAATTAAATCCCTG
Organism: Prolixibacteraceae bacterium; assembly: GCA_036170635.1. Lineage (GTDB taxonomy): Bacteria > Bacteroidota > Bacteroidia > Bacteroidales > Prolixibacteraceae > CAINVV01. The sequence continues at coordinate 4,172 of JAVHPO010000375.1, forward strand.
AGGGTTTCCTTCGAGATGTATTTTCCCGACCAGGGCAGTCTGATATCCGTTTTGCTGCAGAATCTTGGCGAAATTTTGTTGATTCCAGTCGAAAGGCAACCGGTTATCTATCTTGCCATTGAGATGGCTGAACTTACCTGTGAGCATGGTAGCCCTGCTCGGGGCGCAGATGGAATTGGTTACAAATCCTTTCTTGAAAATCGCCCCTTCCTTAGCCAGACGATCAATATTGGGAGTGTTGTTTAAGCCGGTCCCATAAGCACTGATAGCCTGATAGGCATGGTCGTCGCTCATGATAAACAGGATATTGGGCCGCTCACTTTTCTTCGCAAATCCAGTGGAACTGAGCAAAAGTGCAGCCGCTCCAACATAAACTTTGGTCATATTTTTTTTCATATCGAATTATATTGTCTAAATACTATTCATTCCTGGGCTTTCCCGGCAGGTCGCCGGTTTTTCCCTTGATTGCCGGTCAGCTCATCCCCCAGGTCCTCCCTGGCTTCTGCTGCAATTTTTTTAAGCTCCTCTACAACCTCAGGATAAAAGGCCTTGACATCATATTGCTCTCCCGGATCGCGGCGCAAGTCATACAATCCCTCTTCAAAATTGAAATTTTCATTTGCTCCTCCGGGGAATCCGTCTTTACCCGGCTGAAAACCATGGTAGGTTCGTCCCGGATGGGCAAAAACAAGTTTCCAGTTTCCTTTCCTGACCCCTTCAAGATTGTTTCGCCGGTAATAATAGAGAAAGGATTCACGCGGATTGGCATCCGTATCGCCCAACATCAAGGGTAAAATACTAACCCCGTCAATCTTTTTCTTTGGAAGATCGGATTTGGTAATTTCTGCAAAAGTCGGCAACAGGTCAATCGTTGAGGATAATTTGTTGCAAATTATTCCTTCCGGGATATGGCCCGGCCATTTCATGATGCAAGGCTCCCTTTGTCCTCCTTCAAAGCTGTTCCCTTTGCCTTCGCGCAAACCGCCGGCAGAGCCTGCATGGTTGCCAAAGTTGAGCCAGGGACCATTGTCAGAAGTAAATACTACCAGGGTGTTGTTTGTCAGTCCGTTTTTTTCCAAAGCCTTCAACACTTCACCAACCGACCAGTCAATTTCCATGATGACATCACCAAACAGTCCCTGTTCACTTTTCCCTTTGAACTTTCCGGATACGGCAAGTGGCACATGGCACATGTTGTGGGCGAGATAGATAAAGAAAGGATTTTTCTTGTTTTCACCGATAAACCGGACTGCCCTCTCGGTGTAAATCGTTGTTAATTCCGATTGGTCTGCAAGGGTACTGATCTCCCTGATTTTTTCATTCCCTTCGATCAGTGGCAATGGCGGATAACCATATCTTCGGCCTTTGCTCTCTTTGGTGATGGGTGTGCCATCGTAGTTGACAGGCCACATATCGTTGGAATAGGGAAGTCCCAGGTATTCGTCAAAACCTTGTTGAAGCGGAAGGAACTCCTTTTGGTAGCCCAGATGCCATTTCCCGATGGCAATACTTTTGTAGTGCTGTTTCTTTAATATTTCTGGGATGGTCTCCTCATCGGGGTTTAAACCAATTTTGCTGTCAGGCATCAAGGCCCCGGAAATGCCCACCCGGTTGGGATAGCAACCGGTCATGATTCCGGCACGCGATGCGCTGCACACAGCCTGGGCAGAAACGAAATTGGTAAACCTTACTCCCTGGGAAGCCATCTTGTCCAGATTTGGGGTTTTGTATCCGGTGGCCCCATAGCAGCCCAAATCGCCATATCCCATGTCATCAATGAAAACCAGAACGATGTTGACCGGTTTGGGCTTCGGGGTACCCAGCGCGGGGAGGAAGGTAGCTGTAACAGCCAGGGCAACTGAATAACGTAATACAGGATGCATATCTGTTTGAATTTGTTTGGTTAAAGGTAAAGTTATAAAAAAAAGCAGGAGAACTTTTTGTGTTCTCCTGCTTTTTTAAGGACCATTACAATTCTGATCTATTCGTAGGCTTATGCAACAACCTCAACCGGAATATCTTTATTGACATTTTTGCTACCAATTAACGCGTAGAACAACAAGTAGGCAAGACAAATAAATATCACCCAATAACTTGATGCATAAGTAGTAAGATCGGCAATCTTACCCTGAAGAAGAGGTAAAATCCCTCCACCGCAAACCATCACCATAAAGATACCACCCCACATGACTGAAGTACACAATCCGCAAAAGATCAGGAACATGATTCCAATTGGCACATTGGCAAGACCAAATGAGATATTAGACTGAAATACCGGCATACTAAAGGTAGTTGTAACGGGTAAAAAGATAGCCAGTGCAACAAATACCAAACCAAGTATGGACACCGCTGAAAGCATCGCTTTACTTGTGAATCTCGAAGCGAATGAGGCTCCCAGGATACGACCTATCATCATCAGGAACCAATAAGTTCCCACAACAGAACCGGCAACGGTTGCATTAATCTGCAGACCGCCTTTGGCTAAATCAGAAGTCATAAATAGGTTGGCTGTACTCGGTATTCCAATTTCAATTCCGACATAAACGAAAATGGCAATTGCCCCAAAGATAAAATGGCGGAAAGAAAGCGGACTATGTTCATGTTTAACTTTCGATTTACCGATCAAACGGGGTTCAGGAATATTCATGATATAAAGAACAATGAATACGATAGCAAAGATTCCCATGGCCATAAAAAGTGCCGGATTTGCCTTGTCGATAGTGCGTTCAGCCGCATTGGCGCCCATCAGGTAACCTACAAGAACCGGGACAATTGTTGCTGCGACTGAGTTTAAAGATCCTCCTGTTTGAATAAGCTGATTGCCTTTTTTACCGCCGCCTCCGAGCGTGTTCAACATCGGATTAACAACCGTATTCAACATACACATGGAGAAACCGGAAATGAAAGCGCCTGTGAGGTAGATTATGAAACTTCCGACCTGGCCTGAAAGGTATTGTACCGCAACACCTGTGAAACCAACCACAACAGCAATTAACGCGGTCTTTTTATAACCAATTCGTTCGAGTAATATTCCGGCAGGAATACCCATGAATGCATAGGCGATAAAATTTGCGAAAAAGCCTAACTGCGACAAGAAGTTAGATGCTCCGAATTGTTTTGCGACAATCACACCCATTGGACTGGGAAGACCCGTCACGAATGCAATCATAAAGAAAAGGGCAAACATCATTGCAATAGGCAATGCATAACTTTTGTTTTGTGTCATAATTTAATTTGTTTGGGATAATTAGTTTAATGATTTTTATAGAGAGTTTAAAGTTAAAAATAAGTATGACTTTTAGAATATCTTTTTACCTCCATCGCCGATTTCAGCCACATAGAATACCGGTTTTAAACCCGTTTTTCCCTCGTAGTGTTTTCCAACTTGAGCAATGAAATTATCCACAGCTTCATCTTTAACCAGACTTACCGTACATCCGCCGAAGCCGCCACCTGTCATCCTGGTACCAATTACCCCTTTGATTTTGCGTCCCTCTTCGACCATGGTATCAAGTTCGAATCCGGTTACTTCATAATCGTCGCGCAAGGAGTCGTGCGAACCATTCATCAGTTCGCCAAACCTCACAAGATTACCTGCTTTCAGCTCTTTGACGGCGTCTTCAGTCCGTTTGATTTCGCTAACCACGTGACGGGCCCTTTTGCGAACAGTTACATTTTCGATTTTATCTTCAACTTTCAAAAAATCTTCCCAGGATATTTCTCCCAATGCAGAGATTTGTTTGAACGGTTGAATGGCTTTTACAGCTGCCTGACATTCAGCCACTCTTTCGTTGTATTTTCCGGAGTCGAGTTTATGTGGACTGTTGGTATTGCTGATAACGATTTTTACACCGTCCAGCTTAACAGGAACCAATTCATAGGACAGGGTGTCACAATTAAGGAAGACAGCATAATCCTTTTTCCCCATAACAGAAACAAACTGATCCATTATACCGCAATTGACAAGGGCAAATTCGTGCTCGGCCTTTTGTCCCATCAAAGCAAGTTCAACTTTGTCTATCCCAAAACCAAACTGATCATTAATGACCACGGCAGTACAGATTTCCAGTGCTGCAGAGGAGGAGAGTCCTGCGCCTGTAGGAACATCGCCATAGAATAGCATGTCCGCACCCGAATCGAAGGTAAGCCCCTTTTTCATAAACTGTGCAAACACACCGATGGGATAGTTCACCCATTCTTTGCCAATGGCTTTGTTGAGATCTTCAACCTTTACTTCGGCTTCGAATGGCATGTCCAGTGATGCAAAACGCACACTTTTCCTTTTCGTTTTACGGATAAGACAATAGATTCCGAAACTCAATGCGCATGGGAATACGAATCCCCCATTGTAATCAGTGTGTTCACCAATCAGGTTGACACGGCCCGGAGAGAAATAACCACTGATTTCTCCTTCTCCATACTTCTCAATAAACTTTGCTTTAAGCTGCTCGATTGTCATTTTTTATTCAATTAATTTGATTTTTGCTGATTTGGAAAACAAATATAATTTATTTAAAGGATAAAGGATAAAGTAAAAAGGATAAAGTGGAATTTGTGTAAGGATAGGCC
>JAVHPO010000376.1:0-8680 GCA_036170635.1 Prolixibacteraceae bacterium
GCAGATTTCCTTTGATAGAGATCCACCGTATGTACGGTCAACTCCCTGTTGTAATCTGTCAAAAAGGCCCTTACCAGGATGTTGAGGTCAGTGGTTTTGGCCCCTTTGATGCCGAGCCAGTAAACTGCGGGTTCGAAATAGGGACTGGCCGCCTCCTGTGTAGTGCACGGAGAATAGGCAGGCAATGAAATTTGATAGGAAGAGCCCGGTTCTACAACCAGTGATCCCCTGTATTTTTCGAGATCAGTATAAATTTCGGTGGATTGACCAACTGAAAAAGTTAGTACAAAGGTTCCGTCCTTTTCAACGGTCGTTTTGGCCAGTTGGTGCGGCTGGTGGGAGACCGGTTCCCGGTAGGTATAGAAAACGAGCTCTTTTCCGGCATAATCGGCCGCCTGACCACGGATTGTGACCGTCTGACCAAAGAGAGATCCGAAGCAAAGTGCGGAAAAAAAGAGTAGGATGAGACGGAGCATGATCAGGATTCTTCCGGTTCTTGGTAAAAATCCTCGATATTGAAACAGGCGGGAAGAAATTGAGAGGCGTCCCCCCTGTGGCGGAGTATATCCCTGACAATGGTGGATGAAATGGCAGTATGTTCGGGCATCGTCAGCAAAAATACTGTTTCGATATCCTCGTACATCTTCTTGTTGATCTGTCCGATGGCACGCTCGTATTCAAAGTCGGCAGCCGTACGGAGTCCCCTGAGAATATACTGTGCATGCACTTTCCGACAATAATCCACTGTAAGCCCTTCGTATTTGCCTACCTTAATCTTCGGCTCATCCTGGAAAACAAGTTTGATCCAATCCTTACGTTTCGACAGTGGGTAATAGGTCCTTTTGTTCGAATTGTAACCGATCATGATGATAATCTCATCAAACATTGGCAAGGCCCTGCGGATGACCGATTCGTGGCCAATCGTAAAGGGATCAAATGAACCGGGGAAGACTGCGATTCTCTTCATAGATGCTTTTTACTATTACAAATCTATAAAGAAATAGCTATCATATGGAAATTACCAATCAAAATGTTTGCTAACAAGATCAGCGTTCTGCGCCAGCGGGTATTTTTTATTGCTTGTGAAGATTTTCTGGATTCTGCCTGTGATCCCCAATTGCGATGATATCAATTGTGGTTGCAGTTATTTACTGAGCCATTTTTCAATCTCCATTTCAACTTGTTCTTTACTCTTTCTTCAATCTGCGTTTTTGCCAATCTTTGGGATTTCTCTTATCGTGAAAAACTGAGAGAATATACAATGCCTCATTTTTGTCAACAAAATAGATACAAAATGGAAATTTAGCCATCACAAATTTTCGAATATCATATTTTGCTATGGGGAGGGCTGCCGGATTATTGAGAATCTCAAAAAATGAAGCGTCAATTGCCTGAATAAAATCACGATCCAAATTATCACTGACTTCTTTGAAATACGAAACAGTTTCCTTGATATCTTTCTCGGCAAAAGGCAAGATAATCAATCGTTTCACCTTCTTCTATATTAGCTCTGATTTTAAATCTTCCCAATCCTTTCCTTTGTTATCTTTAAGGAAGGATTTGTATCTTTTGTCGAGTTCCTTATCCAGTGTTAGTTCAGGATTGATCGTGTTGTCTTTCTTAATTTCTATAAAATCATAATCTTCCTTAAGCGCTTTTAGCATGTTGATAATACTTTTAGCTTTTAAAGATTTATCCTGTATTTTGATAATGTAGGTCATTTCCTGAACTTTCTTCAAAGATAATAAATTGAAAAGAAACAAGAAACTATGACCTGAAATTCTGCTTTCAGAAAATTTTATATCTTTCGACATACTCTTTAACTTTGCCCTGCCTGAAAAAAACCAGGGATGACCAACAAATAAAAAATTACAGAAAGGGATATCATCGGAATATTTGGCGTCATGAACGCGGGAAAAAGCTCCCTTATGAACCTCCTTACCCAGCAGGAGAGTTCCATTGTGGATGCCACCCCCGGCACCACGGCCGACACCAGGGTAACCCTGATGGAGTTGCACGGCATCGGCCCGGTCAAACTGATGGATACGGCAGGATACGATGAATCGGATATTTTGGGTGAAAAAAAACGAAAAAAAGTAACCGCGGGATCACACTATCAGCGTTAACGTCCGATAACCGATCGTCGCTCCTGCAGTTTTTGCTGGAAAATTATATTCCCAAAAACAATCCGACCCAACTGTTGCCTTTCGTTGTTCCTGATGAATTCTATATTCTGAATATTCCAATGGATGAGGAGACCCCCCCGGGAAGGTACCTCCGGCCGCAGGCGATGGCCGAAGAGTACATTACCCGCCATTGGGCTTATCCGGTCTCCTACCGGATGAACCTGGTAAAAGCCAGGGCGAACGATTTAGGCGAAAAAGAGAGATTGGAGAGTTTTCTTGGCAGCTTTGGCCGAAGACCCAGAGTGATCATCACCGATTCGCAGGCCATGGATATCATGAAAACGTGGACGCCTGCCGATATAGGCCTGACCACCTTTTCGATCATGATGATCAACTACATGAGCAGGGGGAAGCTGACCAAATTTGCCGATGCGGTCCATACCGATGACAGACTGGAACCGGGCGATTCGATTCTGATAGCCGAAGCCTGCAACCACTCCAGGATCAAAGAGGACATTGGTACCGTTCAGATTCCCAATCTGATTGCCCAAAACTTTCCAGGCGTGAAGGTCATTCACCTTTTTGGCAGGGAGTGGCCGGAACCGGAAGAGCTAAGAACGATCAAGCTGGTCATTCATTGCGGTGGTTGCATGATCACCCCCCAACGCATGGCAACCCGTTTGCGCGACCTGGAAAAACTAAATATTCCCATCACCAACTATGGGATCTTTCTCTCTTATGTGCAGGGGAAGAAGGTGTTGGAGCAGGTTTTAAAACCTTGGGAATAGTTGATTTTGGATTGGGCAACGGATACTGTTCCCTGAGCGGAGCAGAAGGGCCGAAAACCAAATAAATGACCCCGGGTCCCCGCGCGGAGTCGAGGGGAAGCGGGAGTCGAACAAAAAAAGGAATCCCCGGTCCCTGAGCGTAGCCAAAGAGACTTCGGAGTTGAGTGAATAAAGAAAATTCAAAAATTGAACTTTAATCTGAACTGAGCCATATACTGCCAAAACAGTAAAAAGGTGACTTTTGTGTCATGATTCAATAAAAACAGCTTAAAATTACTTGTATAACAGTAATTTTAATTGAAAAGATTTGCTTATCATCAATAGATATTGTATTTTTACCGCTATAACGATATATTTATGTTTGAACCTAAAGTATTGGCAACTGTAATTAGAAAGCATCGCAAAGCGGCTGGTCTTAGTCAGCTTCAGTTAGCAGAGATGGCCGGAGTTGGTAAAACTGTTATTTTCGATATCGAAAAGGGCAAAGAAACCATTCAACTGGATACTTTGCGTAAGATACTGGCTGTTCTTAATGTTAAAGTTCAGATGACAAGTCCATTTATGAACCAAATACTTTCAGATGAGATCCGCTAAAATATTGGTGAGTGGCCTGGAGGCAGGTATTTTAAACGAACTTGATTTCGGCAAAAAATACCGGTTCGATTACCTCAATAGCTATTCAGGAACTCCTGTTTCCCTAACTATGCCATTAAGCCAACTGGTTTATGAGTTTGATTCGTTTCCTCCTTTTTTTGATGGATTACTTCCTGAAGGTTATCAACTGGATGGTCTGTTAAAATTCGGGAAGATAGACCGCAATGATCTTTTTTCTCAGCTTGTGGCTGTTGGAGATGATTTGGTAGGCAATGTAACGGTTAAGGAGATCACAACATGAATCGCTGCCCAATCACATACAATCTCTGTGAAGAAAAGTGCTATAGTGAAAAAGGATTAAAGCTTTTGTCTCCAACATTAAAGACTCTGGCTTTTCTTGATTTTACTGCTGAAGAATTAAGGGCTGAAGCCATGCAAAGGGCTTCAAAAATGTCAATTCAGGGTGTTCAACCCAAACTAAGTGCCACTCTAAATATCAAAGAAGGTGCTTTCGAAATTGTTGACAAAAACGGCAGATACATCTTGAAGCCACAACATCATATTTTTCCCGAGCTTCCACAAAACGAAGACCTCACCATGCGTTTGGCTGCACGTATTGGTATTGAAGTACCACTGCACGGCTTAATCTATTCAAAGGATGGTTCGCTGACCTATTTCATTAAACGCTTCGACCGGAAAGGGCAGAAAGATAAAATAGCGGTAGAAGATTTTGCCCAATTGGCAAGTATGATTCGGGATACCAAATACAATTTTTCAATGGAAAGGTTGGTGAAATTGATCGAAGATTATTGCACTTTTCCTGCTATTGAGAAGGCAAAGCTTTTAAAATTAGTGCTTTTTAATTTCCTTGTTGGAAATGAGGACATGCATTTGAAAAATTATTCAATAATCATTCGAAATGGCAAAGTGGAACTTTCGCCTGCTTATGATTTGCTTAATTCGTCCATTGTTTTAAAAGGTGATATTGAAGAAATTGCTTTAACACTTAAAGGAAAGAGAAGCAATCTAAACAGGGATATTTTGGTCAATTATTTTGGCAAAGAACGCTGTAACGTAACAGATAAAATCATTGAAAGAATACTGGAAACGATTCAGACAGAATTACCTTCATGGTTTAACCTGATTGCCATTAGCTTTTTATCTAAAGAGATGAAGGACAAATACGGGGAGCTCCTTCAAAAAAGAATAAATATTTTAGGATTCAAATAGATATAATGATATCAGCGGCCAGAAATTACAAGCCTGCCACCCCTCGGCCCTTCGGCTCCGCTCCGGTTCCGAAACTTTTCAAACCCTTCAAACAATATTAACCACATAGGCACATAGGACACAATAGATTCTACTGTGTCCTATGTGCCTATGTGGTTAATATAAATTCAATTGACTACTGTTTTTCTTTTGCAAAATCTCTTATTTAAGTATCACTAAAACAAGAAATTTCTTTAATCAGGCATTCCCAGTGGCAGTTTCAAGTCGTTTTAAAATGCTAAATATAAATGTTGCAGAAAGCAAACACATTACGACCAAAATAGTAAAGAATTGCCATAGTTCAATCTTGTCCCACAAGACACCAATCAAACCGGCGGCCAGATTACCGAATGCTGTTGCACCCAGCCATCCTCCCTGTGCCAGTCCTTTGTATTTTGGGGGAGCTACTTTCGAAACAAATGAAATTCCGATTGGACTCAAAAACAATTCCGCCACAGTTAATATCAAATAGGTGTTAATTAGCCAAAATGGGGAAACAAGATTTTCAGATACACCACCGTTCAATTTTCCGGGGGAGGTAAGTCCCATGGATGCAGCAATGAGCAGGCCAAACCCAATCGCGGTAAATAGCATACCTATCCCAATTTTTTTTGGAGCTGAAGGTTCTTTCCCTTTGTCGCGTAGCCAAGTGAAAAATCCAATGATAACTGGCGTCAAAAAGACAATAAAGATGGGATTGAATTGTTGGAACTTCTGTGGTGTTATCGTGTAATCACCGTTAAATGAATTGATCATATACCAGGCCAGAGCTATACTTGCAATGAAAACTACTGCTCCGATTGCTTTTTGTCTGATTTCTTTTCCTACGAAGAACAAGATTGAACCTATGATCGCAAAGAGAACAGGTAACAGTTGGCTAAGATCAAAAAGAACATAAGTACTTGGTTTGACATGACCAAGCTGCGTGTAATCACGGGCAAAAATGGTCATGGTAAACCCATTTTGATGAAAAGCCATCCAGAAGAATATGACAACAAAGAATACCAAGCCAAGTGCAATTAGTCTTTCACGCGTTTGCTGAGGTGTTAATACAATCATTTTGCTTTTAAGATCTTCTGATTTTGACTTCTGTTTTTCTGTAACATCCGCTTGTTGATAATATTTTTTAAAGCCGATAAAAATTAAAAAGGATACTACCATACTAGCTGCAGCAACAGCAAAACCTGCATTATAAGAACTGGATAGCGTCTCAATATAAGTTTTGGAAAATGATGCAAGGTCCGTAAAGTTATTTCCCATTTGTCCCTTGGCTAATTGAGTTAGTTTGGTTACATCTTCAAGTTTGCCATTGAGAAACTGATGTGCCAGATGAGGAATTGAGGAATCGTAGGTGAGCCCTTTTGCTTTGAGAACCCAGTCTCCAATCGCACCAGCGGCGGAAGGGGCAAAGAAAGCACCGATATTAATTCCCATATAGAAAATATTAAAGGCATTATCACGATTTGCACTATATTTTGGATCATCGTACATGTTCCCTACAAGTGCCTGTAGGTTTCCTTTAAAGAATCCGGTTCCAAGGGAGATGACTGCCAGGGAAGAATAAACAACTGCAATTCCTAATCCAGGCATAGCTAACAGCGAATATCCGAGAAACATGATTACCAACCCGACAGTGATTGTTTTTCCATAGCCCAGAATATTGTCAGCAACATATCCGCCTAATAATGGCAGGAAATAAATGCCAAATAAAAAACTGCCATATATTCCACCGGCTTCAGCAGTCGAGAAACCAAATTTGGCCTGCAGGTAAAGTACAAAAATGGCCAGCATCGTATAATACCCGAACCGCTCGCCCATGTTGGCAAAAAAGGCTACTACAAGCCCTTTGGGATGTCCTTTAAGCATAAGTTTTGAGTTTGAATTTGATTATTGAAGCAAATATAATAAAAAGTGCGCTAAAGTGCCTAAAGTGTCTAAAGTGCCTAAAATTAATGCCGTCAGGGATGATTTTTTTATAGTTTCAACTTCAGGCATTTTAGGCACTTTAGCGCACTTTAGGCACTCGTTCTTCAAAAAACCAAATAATTCCCCTAACTTTGAATCAGGTAAAATTTTGATAAATTATTCCATGAAAATCTTTTCCAGGGAGCAGATTTCTTCAATTGACAGGCAAACCAGGGTTTTGGAGCCAATTTCAGAGATTGATCTGATGGAAAGGGCATCGGTCGCATTGGCCGGTTGGATTCAGGCAAGTTATCCTGTCAACACCAGGATTGCAGTCTTTGCTGGATCCGGGAACAACGGGGGTGATGCGCTGGCTGTTGCGCGAATTTTGGCTACTAAGCACTTTTCTGTAGTGGTATTCTTACCTGATTTGGGTCGTCAGCGTTCGGAAGCCTCACAGATTAATTTGGAAAGGCTGAAGGAGAGTTCAGGGACTGAGGTAATAGAAATCTCTGAACATTCCGGTTTTCCCGCCTTGTTAAATTTCGATTTGCTGCTGGACGGGCTCTATGGCGCAGGACTGAACCGTCCTTTGGAAGGATTTGCCTCCCGGGTAATTGACTTGATAAATGATTCGTATGTGGAGGTGGTTTCGATCGATTTGCCCTCAGGTCTGCTCTGCGACGAAAACCAATACAATACGGGCTCAATCGTCAGAGCTGACTATACGCTCACCCTGGAATTTCCAAAGCTTTCGCTCTTTTTCAGCGAAAATGAGCAATATTTTGGCAAATGGGTAGTCGTCCCGTTTGGCCTGAACCCAAAAGCGATAGAAGAAACCGGTTCCAATCGTCATTTTTTGGATCAAAAAAGCGTTTCCGTTCTCCTTAAAAAAAGAACAAAATTTTCTCATAAGGGCACTTATGGTCATGGATTGTTGCTGTCGGGCAGCAAAGGTAAAACCGGAGCGGCCCAACTGGCGGCGAAGGGGGCCTTGCGGGCAGGACTGGGATTGCTAACTGTGCATCTTCCTGAACCTTCTGGCTTATTGCTGCAAGTTGCCTTACCGGAAGCCATGACAAGTTTGGATCCAGGGAAGGAGCTGATCACCCAGCTTCCGGATCTTACCAAATACACGGCCATTGCCGCAGGTCCGGGCATCGGGATGGATCCTATGACGCAGAAGGTTGTCAAAATGTTGATTGATCAGGCGAACGTCCCTCTGGTTCTCGATGCAGACGCATTGAACATTTTGGCTGCCAACCCCTCCTGGATCAAACTTCTTCCACCCAATACCATTTTAACTCCCCATCCTGCCGAATTTGACCGACTTTCGGGGATTGTCCTGAAATCAGAGGAGGAGCGGTTGCTGATCGCTGAACAGTTTGCCGCAAGTTATGGTGTTGTACTGGTATTGAAGGGTGCCTATACCCGCATTATACTACCCGATGGAGCCGTCTATTTTAACAGCACAGGTAATCCCGGCATGGCGACAGGGGGCAGTGGTGATGTTTTAACAGGAATCATCCTTGGCCTACTTTGTCAGGGTTATACCACGAAGGAGGCGGCGATGTTGGGGGTCTTTTTGCATGGACGGTCAGCCGACTTGCGGGTTGCTGCATCATCAGAGGAGTCTCTGCTGGCCGGTGAAATAGCCGACCATTTGGGAGATGCCTTTGCCTCATTAAAATAGAGGTAAACTTTGAGATGCAAAAAAAAACAAGCAAATTTGGAGGGTCCTATTCAACTATATTACTGGTTGAACCCTTTGTTTCCTTTGTGTGTACTTGGTGACCTTTGTGGTTTAGTTTTAAAAAATTTACCACAATGGACACGAAGGGTGACACAAAGGACACTAAATGATTGAATTGTAATTTATTAAATTAGAATATATGAGAATTTTAACTGCCTTATTGCTCGTATCCGCATTGGTTGCCTCCAATCTGAGTTTATCCGCCAAAGACGATAAAAAGAAACCGGCCAACGAGCTGGCCGCGT
>JAVHPO010000377.1:0-8660 GCA_036170635.1 Prolixibacteraceae bacterium
TACGGCTTCGGATTGTACTACTTTCGTTATTCCGATCAGTCGCTGAATCAATTTGCCATGCAAGGGAACAATGTTACCTCCCCGGCTTCCAATAATCTCAGAAAATTATTTGTCGACAATAGCAAGAATCTTTGGGTTTTGTCGACCAGTGGATTATTTATCAAATCTTATGGCAAAGACAGTTTTGAACCACTTTTTCTAGACACTGATTCCGGCAAGGGATCGACACAGGTCTTGTATCATTCAATCCGTCGGGCATTCAAGCCAATCCCTACAAACCCAAAGTTTATTTCTCCCGAATTTTTATTAACCACAAAGAGATTCTTCCCGGAGAGGAGAATTCGCCACTTAAAAAACCACTTTATGAGACAGGTAAGATAAGGATGGAGCCGCGACAGAATTCGTTCAGCATTGAATTTGTCGCCCAAAACTACCTGAATCCTCAAAAAAACCAGTTTCGTTACCGGCTGAAAGGCTTTGATCCCAATTGGGTGGATGCCGGATCCCAAAACAAGGCTACCTATACCAATATATCACCCGGAGACTATGTTTTTGAGGTGGTGGCCTGTAACAATGATATGGTTTGGAATATGGATCCGGCAAAATTGAACATCGTTATTCCCAGGCCATTGTTGTTAAGCAGGCTGGCCATGGTCATTTATTTGTTGTTGGCTGTAGGCATTGGAATCCTTGTGCGATGGATCATTCTTTATCGGACTAAACTTGAGCATCAGATTGAAATAGAGAGACTTAAAAGGCTGGAAGAGGAAAAATCACATCTCAATAAGCTAAACTTTTTTACAAATATCTCTCACGAATTTCGTACCCCACTTACGTTAATTACCGGTCCGGTTGAGACGCTGATGAAATCACCCGGACTAGATCAGGGAGGTTACAATCAATTGTCTTTGATCAAACGAAATACGGGAAGATTGCTGAAATTGATCAGCCAGCTATTGGAATTCAGACAGATAGAGGAAAATAGAACGGAGCTGAATTTAGTAAAGGGTGATCTGGTAACCTTTGTACATGAAATATTTGACTATTTTATCGACGTTGCCAGACAGAAAAATATCAACTACGTTTTTGGGTCAATGAAGGAGCATATTCAACTTTCTTTTGATGCGGAGAAGATTGATAAGGCTATTTTTAACCTACTGTCGAATGCCTTCAAATTTACTCCTGATAAGGGGACAATTGAGGTGGATATTTCTCAGGGTCAAAAAAATTATGCTGCTCAAATCTCACCAAACAGAGCGATTATGGGGGAGTTAAAAACAAAAGAATATATCCAGATATCCGTAAAAGACAATGGTCCGGGGATCGGGCAATCGTCGATCGAAAAAGTGTTTGATCGCTTTTACAGGATTGAAAACGTTGATATTCCACACAGCGGTACTGGCATCGGCCTTCATCTCACCAAACATTTGATCTTACTTCATGGTGGCGAAATTGAGCTCCAATCGGAGCCGGGCAAAGGATCTGTTTTTTGTATCAGACTCCCATATAAAGAAGAACTGATACTTGAGAATGCCAGTGAGAATGAGTTTATGCAACCGTTGCATCCTCACCTCGACAATAATTTAAACCTGGTTGAAAATGGCGTCAACAATCGCTTCACAGAGAACTGGAACAATACTGGTAAAAATCATGCAAAAGCGGAGAAATTGGTACTTGTCGTGGAAGACCACCACGATCTGAGCAAATTTATCAGTCAAATTCTGGAGGATGAATACAGAGTTGTACTTGCTTTCAACGGGAAAGAGGGAGTCGAGAAGGCGCAGGTATATCTGCCTGACCTGATTATTTCGGACATCATGATGCCTGGAAAGTCCGGAATTGAGTTGGTTACTGAATTGAAAAACAGCCTCAAGACAAGTCATATTCCAATCATATTACTGACTGCGCTTACTTCCCCGGAAAATAAAATTGAGGGATTTTCTACTGGGGCTGACGATTATATTGAAAAACCATTTAACAGTGAAATGCTAAAGGCGCGAATTAAAAATATTTTTAGCAACCGTGTTGCATTGCAGGAGTATTATGCCAGAAAGATTTCGTTGGGTTTCGAAAATGAAATACCTGAAACCCCAGATCAAAAGATGATGGCTAAGGCGATTCGTTTTGTTGAGAAAAACCTGACGGATGAGAAAATGGACATTGAACTGTTGTCAGGTCATTTAAACCTTAGTCAGAGCACGCTATACCGCAAACTCAAAGCATTGACGGGCAAGTCGGCAAACGATTTTATCAGGACCATTCGTTTGGAATATGCAGCCAGACTGCTCAAAGAGGGAGGAAATAACATCGAAGAGATCAGTGCCTTATCAGGATTTAATTCCCATTCCTATTTTACCAGGTCGTTTAAGGAACATTTTGGCATGACCCCAAGTGAATTCATGTCGATAAATTAGTGTTTAGTATTGGCCTCATGGTCATTTACAGAATGTTCAAATTCAGCATAACCGTTTTGCCGGCTTCTCCGCCTTTGGGCAAACTGATCACCACCATAGATTTCCCTTGTTCGGCTTTCAAACTGTAGCCTGGATCTCTGGTTTCGAACTTTCCATCCAGCGTCAGCTTGATTTGCTCCAGTTTCTGGGTTGGATCGGAGAGGGATAGCTGAAGGACTCCTTTCTCCTTTTTCATCATGACAATGCAGGGTTTGTCTACTTCAATGCTGCTCAAAAGCCTTATTTTTCCAGCTTCGTAGAATATTGCACCTCCAAGCAATCCATCGGTGGTTACCACCGCCTGCATGGTTGTGTCATTTTTCAGGATTGTAAAGTTTGGACGATTTTCCAAGTTACTTAGAATCGTTCTGGTTGCTGCCGGAACGAGGCAATAGGCATATTTTTGGTTATCGGGTTTTGTTCCATGATCGAACCATAGCTTAAAGATGCTGGCCAGAATTGACTCATTTTTATACATGAGCGCTACCTGGTTCCACGATCCGGTTACGGTGGTGGTTTCCAATTTCAGGTTTCCTCCTTCCGGAAAGAAATAGCCCGTATTGTCGTGTAAAATCCATCTGGGGTTAATGGTTATAGAGGATTCGGCCGGTATCGTTTTTTCTGATTTTTCTTTCACAACGACTTCCCCTTTCAGGAAAGTTTGGTTGACTGTGGTGGCTAAGTTATTGGTCTCAGCTGAGGTAATCCCTGCACCCAAACAGACGACAAGTCCATTGAAGTTAAACCACGATTTTTTGGCAGTAATCCCGTTCCTGATGTAATGCATGACTGCAATGCCATTGGTTCCATTGGAAACCCCGCCCACAAAATTGCTCTTTATCCGGTAACCACTTGCGGTAAGAACAGGTAACTCTTTGTCGTCCTGCAGAGTGGTAGTTCCCGGAATTTTCTTCCAATCCCAGTACGGGAAGATGTTTTCGTACTCTTTGCCCGATTGGTAGAGGTAGGTGGCGCCATCGCCAAGATAGTAACCACGGATATTTTCCGAATTGCACGATTCCGCCCCGATCACCCTTTCGGAGCACATCTTGACAGAAAAATAGTACCCCGGATATCGCTGTATCTGGAAATCTGAGTTCCAGAAATGCCTGTTTCCCGTAAGGTTTTCGTATTGATTTGCCTTTTTGTAAATTTTAGCATAAGCAGGATCCAGCGTCTCCATTTGCCGCAGGAAGCCGGAAAGGCTACGGGCCTTGTTCAGTTGTGCATCGATAAATAGCTGGCGGCCGCATGCACTGACATCCATCTGGTTCTTCCAGACAATCCATTGCTGCCCTTCGATCAGGTAGTTGCGAAGGATGGCCATCTTGCTTTCGTCGAAACTAAATGGTGTATTTCGCAGCATTTTGATCCAGGTAATCATGTCGCCGACATAGGCTAGCCCATAATTGCCAAACTGAATCTGGGGACCGTGCTGGTGGAAAGAACCATCCGGCTGAATACCCTCCTCCAGACTAACTTTAAGCTCCTCTTGGATTGAGGTCGCGGCTTTCCGTATCGTTTCGACATCACGCAAAAGCATCGATTTTAGAATGACATTTCCCGACAACCAGACTTTGTTCTGGCCGGTCATGCCTATTTTTGCGCGATCCAGGATTTTGATCCCTTGCGCCATCTGCTCTTTCGAGAGTTCGTTTTCCATCAGGATCATGGTCGGAGCCAGCGACATAGGAACACCAATTTGGGGGTACCACCAGTTTGGACACTGAAAATCGTTGTTCAACCAATAATTTAGTGCCAGATGAATTTTTGCCAGCAGTGCCGCATCATGGTAATAGGGCGAACCAGGTCGCTGCCATGCTTTGGCAAGCGTCTGTAACTTGCTGAGATGCCCTGCAGGGTGCCAGTTGCCCCTTTGTTTGCTTGCATAATCTATGTCGGGCCAGGCACCTTTATCGGTGAGTTTTTCGATTATTTTTTGAATGTTGTCGTTATCTGTTGAGCCTTTTAGAATATCGGTCCAGATATTCTCATGGAGTTGTTTCAAATCTGGCGGATAATCCGCGTTTCGCTGCGCTTTGCCCAATATTGCGTTGGCTGTGATCAAAAAGATGATCAATATTGTTCTGAATGTAAACATGTTGCGTAATTATTTTTCATTTTACCATTTGGAAAGGGGCACAACTGCTGATGAATAACCACTTGCCCCTCCCGTCCATTGCGGAGCCAGCAGGATCGAGAATGTTACATTTCCGGTCGTTGCATCTGTTTTTGCCATTAATCTGTTAACACCGCTGTTTGTCTTCTGTGGTGCCGACTGTAATGCCGATTCTATAGAGAAATCGGCTGATGATGGAGCGAGGATTCTGGCTGTCAGCTTTTTCCCGTTTAGGGTAAGTTCGGCCTCTTTGGGATTAATGAGTTGAATGGTCGCATCGGTCGTCATGCCCCAGGCGATGGAAGCAGATTTGGCAAGTACGAATTCATCCTGGATCAGGATGGATTTTCTGCTGTCAACCACTTTCATCCCCCTCAGTACGGAACTTGCATAGTCCTTGTAGGCTTCTGTAAAATCGAGGATTGAAAATGGTTCCGGTACCGACTCTGCATGCCTGATAAATTTGGAGGTGGCATCTTCCCGCTGATTTTGGCCGTTTAGCAGAGGAAGGTTGTGACTGACAGATTCGAGCCTGTAATAAGTATAACGTTTTGCTCCGAAATAGTCAGGCAGGTTGTAATCATCGGAACCCAGATCGCGCGCCCAACGTACACCCAATGCATCCATCTCAAAATTGCCCAGATCGAGATGTGCATGATTGACTTTGTTGTATCCTGCCTTGATTCCGATCCAAAGTGCGTTAGGGTCGGACCAGGAGCTTCTTGAAAAATAGAGCGCGACACTGCCGCCAAAATATTTGTCCAGGTCCCTTTGCGCTGCCGAATTAGCGTACGGGCGATACCAAATGACGTCGTAGACATTGGCTGTACTGCCCACAAGCTGATCGTGCAAAAAATCTGAAAAATGGTTGTTGTTGTAAACGCCGGCCAGCCACATTTCGGGATGGGGAGCCCCAAGTTTGGATTTTTCTCCGGCATCTGCATAGTTCAGCATGTAACCTGTCGGACCGGCCGAATAGATGGGGAAATATCCGGTAATATCCATCCCCGGAAGCAGCGTAAGTCCGAAGGTGTCGCCCAACGCAGTTTGAAGGGCTGAGAGGCCATAACAGGTGTAATCGGTCGCATAACCCCAGTATCCGGGCCCTTCGCTCCAAACGCCGTCGGGGCCATAGGATTTGAGTGCATAGGGTAGATTTTCGATGGCTTTTGGAAGAATGGTGAGGGCAATGTCAGGATTCGTTTCGGCAACGGAAAGAGCTCCGATAAGCAGTCCGCTGTTGCAAACCTGGTTCCAGTTAAATTCCGATTTTGTCCACCAGGCATTGGCGGCATAAGCTTTTTTTCCCTCTTCGAGTCCAAGGAGAATCAACCGCGATTTGATGTAATCACGGGTCGACAGATCCATCTTGTTGTAAAGCCAGTCGTATCCAATGGCGACAGCATGGGTCATCTCAGCTACGTCCAGAAAATGGGATGGATTCCAGTCTGCAAAGGCACATACCGTTTTCATGTTCGAGATGGCGCCGGAAAGGTACTTTTCGTTGCTCGTCCACCGGTAGGCAAAAGCCAGGTTGTAAACGCGGCTCAAACATTCGCGGCTTTTGTCGAGCAATCTTGGCCCTATCAATATGTGTTCGATAACCGCTTTGTTGAGATCCTTGTCGGCCTGTGCAACAACTGCATCTGCATACTTTTTTAGTCTGGCATCGGCAAAACTCAAAGATTTCAGCTCCTGCAAACGGGCATCGGTCAGCAGTAACCTGGGATGGGCCTGTTGCAGGGTTGTCAAAATTCCGGTCAATTTTACTACAGGTGGAGTTCCCGGATCAACAACAGCGGGTGAATCCGACTTTTTACATGCAGAAAGAGAGAGTGATAATGGAAACAGGATGAATAAGAAAAGCAATGCAAAGGGGGTCTTCAAGGGAAAGGATAAAATTTTGACTGTTTTCAATTCTATGTCATTTTAGTTAATAAAATTCTTTGTGTTTCCTTTGTGCTTTCCGTTGAGCCCTTTGTGGTTAAGTATTTAAATTTAAACACAAAGGGCGCAAAGGTTCTCACAAAGTACACAAGGGGGTATAATCGACAACCTTGACCTAACGACAATTAATTGCCATTGAATTATTTAAAATATTTTTTTACTACCACATTTTTACTGTTCATGAACGGAACCTCTACATACCAGGAACTTTTACCGGGCTCAGAAACGCGAACTTTAACAGCGTTGGCATCTTTCGATACTATTTTTACCTGGATGGCTGGCGCTTTTCCTTCTGAAGGCCACAGGATCCAGACAAAGGTTTCATCCGATTTCAGCTGTTGCGAATAGACTGTCGTGGTATTAGGTTCAAAGATATTGTATTCTTTGCTGTACCATCCCTGAATGTTCGGTTTTTCCTGCCCTTTGATGAACGAAATTTTCCACTCTGTCGCATCGACCGGGATGATTTGAAGGTTTCCATGTTCGTTATTCGTTACGACCCTGCCATCTTTTTCCGACTGCACCTTACAATCAGGATGCCAGTGCCAGAGAGTTTCAATGTTCCGGGGTCGATCGGTTTTAAGCTGATCGGCCACGACCCAGAATTTACCCCGGACATAAACCATGGAACGGGTATGGGAAAAAGCACCTTCGATACCGGCAAATTTGCTGAACGTTCCGGATCCGTAGTCATATTCCTTGCTTACTGAATATAGGTTTTCGGCCAATGGCGTATCTGTCTGCCTTGGGCCATCTGCCTGCCCTTTACCATCCACCAGAACGACATTATGGCCAAAGCTGCCTGTCGCATATTTTCTGAATTTGTTGGCAACTTCGCCACGGTAGGCAAATCTTCCGGCATCGACCAACAGGTCCCGGCCATAAGCAAAGAGAGACAAATGAAGCTTGTCGTTGTGCTGGTGCCCGGTACCCCAAGGGCCGATATCGAAAAATGACCATTGGGCTTCGGTTCCAAAATCGCTTCTCGAAATCAGTTGTCCGGCGTAGGGAAAAATATAGGAAGGACCGGTTTTGGGCTGGGTTCCGCTTTTCCCGTTGGTGGCGATATAGGTCCAGTCGGGGCGTTGGTAAGTTTTCGCTTCCCTTAGAATATTTTCGCGGCTGTTGATCAGGTCGGCATCATTGTTCAGAAGGCCATAACCATCCGGGCGCATGATCAGCGCAAGATAGTTCCACATCTCTCCCAAAGTTTTGGTATAGTATTCCGGTAGCGAAACCATATTCTTTCTACAGATATCAGCGAAAAGCTTGAAATTGGAGAGCGCGACAAGGTGATAGCTGGAGGTCAGCTCGGTCTGAACGCCATCCGGGTAAACCTGCTCTTTCATGCTGGCGACCATGGTGTTGATGGAATAGTCCATCCATGCCGGTGATTCTGAGAATTCTGGCCACGAAGATGCGGCAGTTGCCAATCCCGAGATCTCCATGGTCAGCCAATTGCCCTGCGCATGGAAATTTCTCGCGTAATGTGCGTGCTGGGGAATACTGCTTAGGATCAATAGCTGTGTCGCCGGACTGATCAGGTTGGTATTTCGAAGTTCAAAGAAGACTTTGGCCCATGTCTTGACCCGAAAACTGACTTCCAGCCCGCGCCACATGGCTGTACCGCTTTTTATAGCGGGATAGGGCCAACTGCTGATGATCCAGTCTTTGGTGAACTGATCGATGTATTTGACGTATTTGGGATTTCCTGTTTCCTGATACGCCCTAACGAGGCTGTTGACCGGGTAGTGCCTGTTGAGCGCCCAGGCCCACTCGATGTCATTCTCAGGACCCATACAATCCCATTTCAGATGACCATCCGGTAACCGGGGCACTTTGCCAATAACCCTTTGAAAATTAAAAGTATCCCCAAGAATGGAGTCGGCATCCGCTTTTGTTTGTGCTGAAGCGGCTGGCAGATCTTTTACAACCAGAGATGATTTGCCGTAATAATCAAGGAGATTTTGGCAAGCCAATGGAAGATCGTTGCCGGTGTAGGCCTTTTTTACCGCTTCCAGCCCGGGATAATTGAGGTTAAGATGTTGGAATATTGATTTGATTTGTTCCGGATAGGCGGAACAGACCTGATCTACAGAATTGATATTCTGCCATTTTGACTGTCCCAGAGACAATTGGGA
>JAVHPO010000378.1:0-8659 GCA_036170635.1 Prolixibacteraceae bacterium
CGCAATGACGGTATGCTGTTGATTTTGTGAGGGTGGAGAGAAGGAGGCGGGCGGCGATTCTGCTATTACCGAAAACTGATGACCCGCCTCCTTCTCTCCACCCTCACCTCCAAAAAAATGATCCGTCATTGCGAACACGAGGAACGAAGTGTGAAGCAATCTGTTGAGAGTCAAATAATTTTTTCTTAATTTCAATGACATTGCCCTAACGGGACAAAAAAACAAATTTTAAACTGTTCCTTAGTGCCCTTTGAGTTTCCCTTTGCGGTGAAATTTATCTTTCTACTCCTTTGCTTTCCCGTTCTTCACGAAGTAACCTGACATCTTTCATCAGCATTGGAGCCCTTTCGAAGGGCGCTTCGCGATCGAAAAGATAGCGCATGGTGTAGTGGGTTTTTGCATGAACCCCGCCCACCTCCTTGTACATGGCAACCATTTTGGGATTAAAATCCCCGACCCACGACAATTCAACCTCTGTTATCCAGGGCCGCTGCTTCATGATTTTGTCGAGGTGCCAAAATACCGCAGATTCCAGTCCGCTTCCCTGGAATTTAGGAACAACACCCATGACCAGAATCCGTGTTCTCGTGATTGTCCTGATTTTCTGGTACCATAGAAACTTCAGCATACCCCACCAGTTGAGTTTCCCTTTCAACTTAGCCAGCAATTGGTTCCAGTCGGGGATCATACCAAAAAAGAGCACCGGTTCATCATTATGGTAGGCGAACCAGATAAATTTCTCCTCGGCGATGAGTTTGGCAATCTTCATCATGGAGCGAATGTCGTTCAAGTCGACCTCCTGGTGGTTGTCGTGCTGGGCCCAGGCCTCCTCGTAAATATGGATAAACTCTTTGATGTGCCGCTCCATCTGACTAAACTTCACATGCTCAAACCTGAAATGGGGCTTGTTGGCTACCCACTCCGCGATTTTCCAGAAGCGCTCCGGAAAGGGAATTTTACGGTCGAGGTGGTAGGAATATTGCTCAAAATAGACTTTGAAACCATAGGATTCAAAGAGCTGAAGATAATAGGGTTTGTTGTAGGGCATTCCAAATCCCTGTGGCATAAATCCCTTCACCAGCAATCCCCAGTTGATCATGTTCTCACCAAAATTGACCGGACCATCCATCGCCTCCATGCCACGTTCGCGCAGCCACTCTTTCGCCGTATCAAAGAGTAGGCATGCGGCCTGTTGATCATCGATACACTCAAAATATCCCACCCCTCCCGTAGGCTGTTTGAAACTGTTGCATTTGTTACGGTTGATAAAAGCGCCAATCCGGCCAATGGGATCTCCCGAATCATTTTCCAATATCCATCTGGTTCCCTCGCCATGCTTTAAAAACGCATTTTGCTTTGGATCGAAAGCGCCATCAACCATTCCCTCCAATGGGGTTATCCAGTTTTTGTCGCCTTTGTAAATCAGGTGGGGCACCCGGTGAAAAGCCGTAACCGATGAGCGTTCTTTAACTTCAATGATATGCATAACGGTAAGATGGAAATCGAAAAAATGTATAATTCAGGATCGAAGGCAGACCAGTTCTTTCACGGCATCGCATGATAGCTGGTCAATTAGAAATTCTGCATTTTCATGGGCAACTGCAGAATCAAGAGTTCTGAACAGTTCTGCCTGTTTCAGCGCTACCTCGTACAATTCGGGATTCCGCATGGCGATTTGCACAAAAACCCTCCTGAAAACAAGCGATAGTTGTGAATCTTTCGCCAATGGGGGGAATAGTTCAAGAAAAGCCTCGAATTTCTCACTTCCGGAAGTACGATCTGTTAATGCAAGTCGTCCCATCATCAGCAATCCTGTAATTTTGCTTAACTCCTTCTTGGCCAGACAATATTCGACTGCCTTTTCGTAAGCAATGGGCGATTTGGAAAAAAGATTCATGGCCAATTGCTCGGCAATCTCAACCTGCCGGATCTGCTTTACCCAAAAATCCATCTGATTTTCAGTCATTTTATCAGGTATTTCCAGCAAAGTAGCCAGGATCATGGTCTCACGCCACTGCTTGTTCCACAATTTAAGCGCTAACAGATGGTTCGGGGCATAATTTTGGGACAGTTGTTGCAGTGAGACGATAGATGCACCCAGATTCAGCTTGTAAATGACTCCTCTCTTTGTCATCGAATCGGCCACTTCACCGTTCTGCAAAGGCTTCACTTTTCTGAGTATCTCCTGGTATAACCTTTCGGAAACCGGATCATCGAGCAAATATTCCATTCATGAAATTTATAACAGACAGTGCAAAAATAACATCTTTCTTTTGTCTAATTCGAAAAACAGCCCTATATTTGCGGCACAAAACGGTGGATGTAGCTCAGTCGGTTAGAGTAGTGGTTTGTGGTACCATTGGTCGTGGGTTCGAATCCCATCTTCCACCCAAAGAAAAGCCCATGATGCGAAGTTCAGCATCAGGGCTTTTCTTCTTTTCAGTTTTTTCAGCTATACTTACCAGGAAAATCAAACTGCAAAATTTTAAAACCAAAACTTACGATGGGAACAAAACATTCACGATTCATTTTGATTTTGAACGGACTACTTTCTGTCCTGACCTTCGCGGTAGCCAATCCTTCCATGGCAACTGATCTGAACAAGGCCGCGCTCATACCCAAACCTGTCTCTGTCAAAGCGACAAGTGGTTCCTTTGAATTGAAAAGCGGTGCAGTGGTTTATATTGCAGATGGTCACAACGAACTTCTGTCTGTTGCCAATTACCTGGCCGACAGGCTCAATCCGGCAACGGGCTTCAATGTTTCTGTGCAGGCAGGTGGGGTAGTTCCTTCCGCTAATTATATTGTGCTTGAGATCGATAACTCAAACAATCAACTGGGAAAGGAAGGCTATGAGCTCACAGTCACCAAAGAAAATATCAAACTTGCTGCTGGTACTTCTGAAGGAATATTTCGCGGAATCCAGACCATTCGTCAATTGTTGCCTGCCTCTATCGAAAGCAGCGAACTGCAGAAAGGTCCCTGGAAGATAGGAACCGGAACCATACTCGACTATCCTTCTTACTCCTACCGGGGATCGATGCTCGATGTAGCCCGTCATTTTTTTGGCGCGGAGGATATCAAACGTTACATCGACCTGATTGCAGCCTACAAGATGAATGTTTTGCACCTCCATCTGGCGGACGATCAGGGATGGCGAATTGAGATCAAATCGTGGCCGGCACTCACCGAAATCGGAGGTACTACCCAGGTAGGCGGTGGCAAAGGCGGTTTCTACACCCAGGAAGTATACAAAGAAATTGTCAAGTATGCTGCAGATCGTTTCATCACCATCATTCCCGAAATAGATATGCCAGGGCACACCAATGCCGCTTTGGCATCAGTCCCTGAACTGAATCCCGACAACCAACCCACAAAACTTTACACCGGCACCAATGTTGGGTTCAGTACCCTTCAGACCAACAAGGAGTTCACCTACAAATTTCTGAATGATGTGATCCGCGAGCTTTCTGAGTTAACCCCGGGTCCGTACATTCATGTTGGCGGAGACGAATCGCATGTGACCAAAAAAGAGGATTATATTCCTTTCATCGAGCGCGTTCAGGAAATTGTTCTGGCCAACGGAAAACTGATGATCGGCTGGGACGAAACCACGCTTTCGGCTCTGAAACCTTCCACGGTAGCACAATATTGGTCAAAGGCTGAGAATGCATCCCGCGGTGTATCCCAAGGAGTAAAAATCATCATGTCGCCGGCAGCAAAAGCATACCTCGACATGAAATACAACCCACAAACCAAACTCGGTTTGCACTGGGCCGGTTATGTTGAAGTCGATACCGGATACAAATGGGATCCTGCGACCCTCGTCCCCGGAATTACCAAGGAGAATATTCTGGGTATCGAATGTCCGTTGTGGTCCGAAACAGTTACCAACATCAAAGAGATTGAATCGCTCGTTTTCCCGCGACTTCCGGGATATGCCGAAATAGGCTGGACAGAGGCAACCAACCGTAAATGGGAAGAGTACAAAATCAGGTTGGGACATCAGGCCGAGAGGTTCAAAGTGATGAATATCAATTATTACCCCTCCGCGAAAGTTCAGTGGAAATAGATTTGGATTAATTGGATTATTGATAATGATTTTGGGATTTAGATTTATTGTAACACATGTTATCAAGCAATTCATGCAAGAAAAAAAATGGTTGGTCTATGTTGCGGTTATCTTTGCCATGGTCTTTTGGGCCTTCTCATTTGTGTGGGTTAAAGAGGTTTACACCGTATATGGACCACTGACAACGGTACTTTTCAGACTTGTCATCGCCTCCGTACTGCTGATGGCATTCGCATTTATGACAGGTAAAATGGTAAAAATAGAGCAGAAAGACCTGACGGCTTTTATCCTTCTCTCTCTTTTTGAACCATTTCTTTACTTTATGGGCGAAAGCTTTGGCCTGATGTATGTTTCAAGTACCGTTGGCGCCATCATTGTAGCCACTATTCCTCTGTTTTCGCCGATCGCTGCATCACGTTTTCACGGGGAGAAACTGTCGGCCCGAACCTTTGTTGGAATAATCATCTCCTTCCTGGGCGTTTCTTTGGTTGTTTTCGATAACTCTTTCAATCTGACAGCATCACCATTAGGCATTGCATTGGAATTTTTAGCAGTTGCCTCTGCCATAGGTTACATCGTCGTTCTGAAAAATCTGGCAGTAAAATACAACCCATCGGCCATCATCGCCTACCAGAATCTTTTCGGCATCGTCTATTTTCTCCCGTTGTGGCTGATTTTTGAATACAAAGATTTTACCGCCATACCATTCAATTTTCACGCTTTCGCGGGGATATTAAAACTCTCCGTTTTCGCCTCCTGTATCGCCTTTATTTTGTATGTACACAGTGTTAAAAGACTAGGGATCAACAGCGTAAACATCTTCATCAATATCATTCCGGTCTTTACCGCCATCTTTGCCTGGTACATTCTCGACGAACCGCTCTCACTGAGAAAATTTGTTGGTATTGTTGTTGTGATATCGGGACTGTTGCTGGCCCAGGTCAAACTGCGAAAAGCTACGGAGAGGATTGTGGCAATACAGCAGGATGCGGGGAGGTGAAGAAGGACGGAGATGACGGAGGAACTAAGACGACTAGGATGACTAGGACGACGGGGACGACGGAAAGAAGCACCGGTTCCTTAGATTAATCGAAGGGGGAAATGTGTAAATTGGGAAATGTGAAAATGTGTAAATGGAGCCGATCCCTGAGCGAAGCCGAAGGGGCGTAGGTTAAGACAGATCGCCGGTCCCTGAGCGAAGCCGAAGGGTGTTGATTAGATAATGTAAAAATGAGAAGAAAGGATCAGTTTAGCCGGGAAATTTTGTAGTCCCGTTAGGGATGACCAATTTTGTAGCCCGGGGTAAAGCGACGAAGGAGCGACACCCCGGGATGAGAATAATGAATGATGAAAGAGGCACCAACCAAAGATAATGTTCAGAAACTTGCCCGGGACGCCAAGGCCGAGAATGAACGGTTTTTCAAGCAACTGAAGAAAAAGCCACCAAAAAATCTCGATGAATTAGTTCAGGCACTTCATGATGAGGCTTTTGAAAAATTCGATTGTCTCTCCTGCACCAATTGTTGCAGCACTATCAGTCCGATGATTACCGACAAAGATGTGGAAAGACTCACCAAGCCTCTCAGATTAAAGCCTTCCCTGGTAATTGCGCAATACATGCACCTCGATGAGGATCATGATTATGTGTTCAACCATACGCCTTGTCCCTTTCTGATGGCCGACAATTACTGCTCCGTTTATGAATATAGACCCAAAGCCTGCCGCGAATATCCCCACACCGACAGGAGAAGATTCTGCCAACTCCTCAACCTGACTCTTAAGAACTGTGAAGTTTGTCCCATTGTTTTCATGGTCGTGGAAGGGCTCAAGGAGAAGCTCGCCTAAAACCTGCTTTCGAGACGAAAGATCAATCGAATTTTTCTAATATTGCTAGACAAAGTAATTGAAAACTGAAAATGGACAATTGACAATGATGACCCGAATCCTCCTGACCGTTCTGTTATCCATTGCATCGCTGCCCGTCCTTCTTGGACAAACGGCCGGCGAGGGGGTTTTCGGCTTTATGCAACTGACAAATTCCGCCAAAACTGCCGCCCTGGGAGGGATTCAGATCGCTCTTCCTGATCCTGATCCGGAACTGCTGCTTCAGAATCCTGCCCTGCTATCGCCTGAAATGGACAACACGCTCTCGGTAAATTATGCAAAATATTTGGCCGGGATCGGCTTCGGATATGGAGCGTATGCCAGGGACCTGGGCAAATTCGGGATGGCTGCCATAGGCATTCAATTCGTCAATTACGGACAGTTTGTGGCAGCCGACGAAACAGGCTTGATTACAGGCAGTTTCAGCGCATCGGATTATGCCTTGTCACTCACCTATGCCAAAACGTTTGCCAACAACTTCACGGTAGGCGCATCCTTGAAACCCATCTACTCTCACCTCGAAAACTATCGCTCGTTTGGGATCGCAGCAGATATCGGCATTGCCCGGCATTCGTCCGACCGCCTGACAACCATTGCCCTCTGTTTCAAACAGCTTGGCCGACAGCTGAGAACCTATTACGGAGGTGCTGAACATGAAAAACTGATCGGATCGCTCCAATTGGGATTTACGCACGAACTACAGCATGCCCCGCTAAGAATCAGCATCACGGCTTACGATCTCAACAGATGGAACTCCTCAGTAACAGCAACTGATCCCAATGGAATTGATCTGCCAGCCGGTGACAAATCACTTTTTCCACAGCTGATGCGGCATCTTTCGCTGGGTGCAGAGCTCTTCCCCGAAAATAAAGTTACAATTCGTATCGGGTACAACTACAGGAGGCATTCCGATCTTACTACCACCGATCAGACGGGGCTTGCAGGGTTTACTACCGGTTTGGGTATCAACCTTCAGACCATCCGGTTCAATTATGCATTGTCGGGATATGCGCTTGGCGGTATGGTTCACAATTTATCCTTGTCAGCCAATTTATCCCGTATCCTGAAGTAATCCTTCTTCGCCTCATCTCGAATGATTATCTTTGTATCAAAGAAAAAGCATGAGCGATTCAAACCAAAATAAAATAATTATAGCCATCGACGGATACTCTTCCTGCGGCAAAAGTACCGTAGCCAAAGAGATAGCAAAGAAGCTGAATTACATTTTTATTGATTCAGGGGCCATGTATCGCGCAGTCACACTTTATTGCCTGAGGGCAGGGATGGTGGTGAACGGGGAGATAAATTTGCCAGTTCTGCTGGAAAATCTGAAAAAGATCCGGATCACCTTTGTCTATAATCCACTGACTGCCCACAACGATGTCTGCCTGAACGGGGAGAACGTCGAACAAGAGATCAGGCAACTGGCTGTAGCACAAAATGTAAGTCAGATTGCGGCCATCGCTGCAGTCCGCCAGCTTTTGGTAGCCCAGCAGCAGGAGATGGGGCGTTCAAAAGGGATCGTCATGGATGGACGCGACATCGGCACTGTCGTTTTTCCCAATGCTGAATTGAAGATTTTTATGACTGCGGATGCCCGGATTCGCGCCCAGCGCAGGTACGACGAGATGATCGCAAAAAATGAGCCGGTAGATTTCGATGAGATCCTTAAAAACATCAATGAACGCGATCGCTTCGACGAAACCAGAGAAGTGAGTCCGCTGCGTAAAGCAGCTGATGCAATCGTATTGGATAACAGCCACATGACGAGGGATGAGCAATTTGAGTGGGTATTGGGAAAAGTTGAAGAAAGAATTAAAAAAGAGTAAGACAAGAGATAAGTAATGAGTTCACGGACATCTTTGAAAATAAAATATTTGGCGAATAATTTTACTTTCGCACCCGTGCTTTTTTGCTAATTTAGTGCATGATTTGAAAATTGCATTTATTTAAAGCACATGGCAAAGAAAACCCAACCAACAAAACCAATCGAGCAATACGAACACAAGGACAAAGACCGGCTGAATAATCCACCGATTGGACTCGTGGAAGAGGCCACAGAATCAATTATTACCTCTAAAAAGAAATACGAATTCGACCCGCATATTGACCCACAATTGCAATGGGCCGGCAAAGCGGAGCATACCAGTTTTGATGTGCCAACGGTGAGTCTGCATGTACATGAACGCATAGACCCACGACGTATAATTGAAACCGTAAAGAAAGAGGAGAAAGATTTACCCGTGCAAATGAGTTTGTTTGAAACCGAAAAGCGCCCTTTGCGCGAAGCCATTGAATTTTACAAGCACCGCGACAACTGGAGTAACCGACTCATTGCCGGTGATAGCTTATTGGTAATGAATAGCCTGCTCGAAAAAGAAGGAATGGGCGGTAAAGTGCAAATGATGTATTTCGACCCTCCTTATGGTATAAAATACGGTAGCAACTTCCAGCCATTTGTAAATAAACGTGATGTTAAAGATGGTAAAGATGAAGATTTGACAAGTGAACCTGAAATGATAAAAGCATTTCGTGATACTTGGGAATTAGGTATTCATTCTTACTTAACTTATTTACGCGATAGGTTACTTTTAGCAAAAGAGTTGCTGCATGAAAGTGGAAGTGTTTTTGTTCAGATTAGCGATGAGAACATCCATCATGTTATGGAATTAATGGATGAGATTTTTGGTGGAAGAAATTTTG
>JAVHPO010000379.1:0-1676 GCA_036170635.1 Prolixibacteraceae bacterium
ATTGTGGAATCTTTTTGTCAAGGATAGGATTGAACCATTCGACGGCCACACGTTCGCGGACCCGGGCCGGATATTTGGCTGTTCGGATGACAAAGCCTTTCCCATTGGATTGATAGCCACGGCCAACGCCTTTATGAACAAAAACGCCGTGTCGCTCAAAGGAGAAACCAACATAATTTGCCAGGCCGAAATCTTTTCCAACCTTGCCTGAAATACTTGCCTTTAATTTCTTTTCAATTTGTTTTCCACCGTCGCGTATTACTGAAGATTCAAATTTGCCATCGGTAAACCAACCGGCACTTCCCCGAAGTGCACTGCGAACCAGCCATGACCATTTTATGACCAGGGCATTTTGTTCCTGAACAAGTTTTGGATCGTGCCAGATAAAGGATGAAGTACTTGAAGAACGACCTCTGCCTTTGCCCGTTAACCTGTTAATCCCATCGTTTGCGCTATTTGGATCGTATCCCATGATTGTAAGATATTATGGACAGCTACAATGGGCAGCCCTTACGTTAGCCATTTTTCAGGATTCACCTCATTGCTGCGTGGTGATGTCAAGGTATAAGTAAAACGGATACCGTAATTGCCATCCATTTCAGCGGCGAGGAGCGAAGCTTCAACGGTTGAGAGTTCAAAATCACGGATGGCTGAAACAAGCGGATTACGTTTGTCAGCTTTCATTTTCATGATCAGTTCGTCGCCAATTTCTTCCATGCTTTCCCAAACCTTTTGAATAGCATCGTAATCTGACGAATCAGAAACATGGTCAATCAGCATAAAAGCTCCACGGCGGTTTTTAAGCAGATTGTCACTTTTATTGTCGGTGAAATCATAGCCATAACCTTCGAGAATCAGGAAGGGATGTTTTACATCTGTCCGGTTGATACCCGCCAGAACTTCATCAAGTTCCATCCGGAAAAAATGCTTTTCGTTGTCGCTGTGCCCGATATCTTTATGCAAGCGGGCAAGGTTTTCGAAATAAGAAACCAATTGGGTAAAAGAAGCCATATAAAAAAAATTAGAAGCCCCACCCCAGCCCTCCCCCAAGGGGAGGGAGCAAGAATGGCTGCGATTGTTTGTATTTCAAATTAGCAATATTCTCATTCAAAGCGTTTTCAAAGTCCTCCCTTCGGGGAGGATTTAGGTGGGGCCTCTTCTTGCATTTTCTTTGTATTTCCTTGTCATATAGGAAAAGATTGTATTGACCGGTTTGGCTGCCCAGATTTCATCATGAATGATATCGTCACCTACGAAGTTTTGAAAAACCTTTATCCAGACATTGGGATCGTGTTTGCCTTCGACTGCTTCGCGCTCAGGC
Organism: Prolixibacteraceae bacterium; assembly: GCA_036170635.1. GTDB lineage: Bacteria > Bacteroidota > Bacteroidia > Bacteroidales > Prolixibacteraceae > CAINVV01. The sequence goes on from JAVHPO010000379.1 coordinate 1,322, forward strand.
ACCGACCCTCCGAAGATCATTTCTTCACGCTTTTGGAATATCAGCGGATAAGCCAGTGCAAGCCATTCATGAATCAATTGGTAGTTCAGGACAATGGACTGACGAATATTTAGATCCAGTTTCCCAATAGATTCAAACCGTTCCTGGATCAAACGTTCTTCAAATTTTTCATTTTTACCTAAATACAGAGAAGCTATGAATTTATTCAGGTCGGTTTCGTTTTGCGATTCCTGATAATTGGCAAAATAGGTATCTGCAAAAATAAACTGGCCAAAAGTGATTCCTTTTAGTTTGCCTTCAGGAGATGAAAGGGATAACCCGGGCTTCGACAAGCTCAGCCACCGCAGTTTTATTC
>JAVHPO010000380.1:0-31044 GCA_036170635.1 Prolixibacteraceae bacterium
CCCGAATCCAACCTTTCAAAACGGGTTTTCCGGAAGAAAATGGTCATGAATTCTCCTGCCTCCTTTCCATCATCCCGGCCAACGCCATAAGAGTCAAACTCAGGCAAGCTGGTTCTCAGGTCGTTCATCTGCACCAGAAGGGCCTCCTGCACGCCAAAGATGTCTGCCTGGTGAAATTTGATCAATCCGGCTACTTTGTCTTTTCGAAGTGGCCAGGCATTGACCCCGTCATCGGGGGTATTCATCCTGATATTGTAGGTCATGATGTTGAATGAGTGATTGTTTTTACTCTTTCCAAAACCAGGAATTGCCAGAAAAACACAAAGGATGAATAGTGAAAGTGCCTTCATTTGATGATCGGCCTGAGCTCAATATTTCTATAGTAGACTTTACCATGATCACCCTGCAGATAAAGTGGACCTGGGATAAATTCATCTGGCGTGATGGCCCCACCCGTACAGCCTAGTACGGGTTGGTTGTTGATGATTGTCTTGCCGTTCAGGATCACGGTTACATGCCTGTCACAAAGGGTGATATCCACATCCTGCCAGGTTCCTGCCGGTTTTTCGGCTGATTCGGATGGGGTGATTCTGCTGTAAAGCGCACCCATGTTGTGCGGATCCAGTGCTTTGCCGTAGCTGTCAACTACCTGAATTTCATAAATACCGCGCAGATAGATACCGCTGTTGCTGCCGGCCGGAACATTGACCTGGAGTTTCAGGTTGAAATCTTCATATTTATCCACCGTACAAAGGTTGCCATATTGGATGTGGGGTTGACCCTCCTTCTGGGCAGGATCATTCACGAGCACACCATCCACGATGGACCATCCGCTTACTTTATGCGGTTCCAATAATTTCCAGCCGGTGAGGTCTTTCCCGTTGAGCAGTTTTACTGGCTTACCATATACCAATTTGGAAAGGTCGGGAGCGGCGGGCACATCAGGAATTTTCTTTCCGGTAAAACGCATGGTGGTGGAACTGCCGTCTTTTTCGGGGGAAATCTCTTCTCCAACCAGTTGATCAGCAAAAAAGCTGAAACGAAATTGTGTGTTGACAACGTGGGTGCGGGTTGCTGCACCTGCAGTATCGGTGGTCCGGACAATGTTGCGGGTGCGGGTAACGACAAGTGTTTCGCCTTCCATGTAAACACTGGTAACAGGTTCCACACTTCCGCCATACCAAAGCAAACTGGCATCCAGGTATCCTTCCATCTGTTTGACCTCCAACCAACCGGCGCCTCCGGGAAGGAAGAGTGCCCAACGGCCGAGGAATGGTTTAACAGAGTCGATTGCTTTAGATACATTGGGGATTGAAAGCAAAAGCATCATTGCCCCGATCAGACTGATTTTTCTTAACATGAGATCTGGTTTTTTAGATTATTGTAGTAGTATTAATTGAACATCAGTCCAAAGGTAAAGAAAATAATTTTCGATTTTAGAGCGAGGATTGATTTGTGTCTGTTTAAAATATTACACAGAGTTTCACAGAGAAGCACAGAGCTACACAGAGTGAAAAAATAAATCAGGTCTGAACTTATAATTTGATAGTATTAATTATCGAGTTTAGGTAATCAGCACATCATCAAATCAGCACATCACCGATTCCTCTGTGTAGCTCTGTGCTTCTCTGTGAAACTCTGTGTAGTGAATTAATAATGAGCTAAAGCAGCCCCTCAAACCCGTGGATGGACTCCAGTTTCACAGGTCTGCCATGATTTAGTCCGACTCCCGTTACTTTAGCATGGGATACCAACTTATTTTCCGGAAGTTTGAAAATATCTTGTTCAAAGATAAATCTGAGATGCCCCTCTTGCCTGGTGGTAACAGTTACCTTGAAGGTATCTCCGCTTCGGAGCGGATATTTATAGTCAATTTCAATCCTTGATACGATCAAATCAATCCCCTCGGTATGCAGTTTCGCGAAATCGACCTTCTTGCCTAGAAGGAACTGGTGCCGGGCATGTTCGTAATAGTTCTGGTAAACCGCGTTGTTGACGATTCCCTGCAGATCGCATTCATAATCACGAACAGAGAATTCGAGTTCATATGGCTTGCTGGTCAATTCATTATTTGTCATTGTTCAAATCCTTCCATTTTCTTGTTATGTCCTAATAGTAGTTCAAAGAGAATCGCAAGATCAGAAATTTTTTAAAATTGGCAATGCCCTTCATCAGCTCCAGGTAATGGGAATGGGTTAATCAGAGTCGGACTATTGATCGTATTTGTTCTGATATTCAAAGTTTTGCACAATAAAAAAGTTTAATTATATTTAGCCTTCTAAACCCACTATGACTTAAAGAATGAGGTGGATTGTAGCATTCGTTTGAACCATTTTCTTATTTGAGATTCCTCCAAGCAACGAAATGCAAACAGGGGAAAGTTCTGGAGTACATCTAAATCAAACTAACTGATCTATCATCATGACTGAAAACACAAATCAAACAGATGAACTTCTTAAGAAGCTTGAAATTCTGGAGAAAAAGCAGGATCAGTTTGCCGAAGAGATCTATCAATTACGTAAGGAGATCGGCAGGCTTAAAAATGTAGAATCCGAACAAGCGCATTCAGAAAGAAATATTGCTGCTGAGCAGAGACAGATGCAAAGTGAATCAACTGAAATACAGGATTTTGTAAAAAAGAATTCTGAACTTTCTGACGATACCGAAACCGATCAGATTATGCAAAAGTATATCCGCAAGCAGAAAGATCCGGAAGAAGCCTCGAATATCGAGAAATTTATCGGTGAGAATCTTATCAATAAAATAGGGATCGCAATTACAATAATTGGAGTCTCTATTGGGGTGAAGTACTCAATAGATCACGAGCTGATAAGTCCTTTGGCAAGAGTATTGTTGGGATACATAGCCGGCCTGACCCTATTATTCTTAGGAATCCGCCTGAAAGCAAAATATGAAAATTATAGCGCAGTCCTGGTAAGCGGATCCATGGCCATTCTCTATTTTATGACTTATGCGGCTTACACTTATTACGGCTTGCTTCCACAGTTCGCGGCATTCGCACTGATGGTTCTGATAACGGTTTTTACGGTCGGTGCCGCATTACAATACGACAGAATGGTTATTGCCCTGATTGGTCTGGTTGGAGCCTATGCCATTCCTTTCCTGCTAAGTAATGACTCATCAAATGCAACCATCCTTTTTAGTTATGTGGCCATTATCAATACCGGCATCCTGGTAATTGCCGTAAAAAAATATTGGGAACCACTGTATTATGCTTCATTCGTCCTAACATGGCTAATCTATTTTTCCTGGTTTATAACAACCTATAAAGCTGATAGTGACTTTGGCCTGGCATTTGCCTTTCTTGGAATATTCTTTGTCATTTTTTATTTGACATTTCTTGCTTACAAAGTGGCAAAAGATACTCAGTTTGATATTCCGGATATTCCTTTATTGCTGGCCAATACCGCAATCTTTTATGGGATAGGTTATATTCTGCTTAGTAGTCAAAAAGATTGGAAAAGCAGCCTGGGTTTGTTCACCTTATTTAATGCGCTGATTCATTGTTCAGTAGCCCTGATGCTTTATTTTAGGAAACACAAGGATAAGAATTTATTCTATTTCATTACCGGGCTGGCATTGGTCTTTGTCACCATTGCTGTTCCCGTTCAACTGGATGGGAATTGGGTGACAATGCTTTGGGCCGGTGAAATGGCCTTACTATTCTGGATTGGAAGAACCCAAAAGGTCGCGGTATACGAAATTCTTTCCTATCCGATCATGGTTTTGACCTTTTTCAGTCTGATACATAGTTGGTCTGTCGGATACTTTCATCCTATAAGTGAGCATAGTACAACAACAATGCTTCCATTGTTCAATGAATATTTCCTTACTTCTTTGCTGGTGGCTTTATCATTTGGATTTATCCATACGATGAATAGTAAAGAACAATTTACATCTTCCATCGCAGACCGTGAAGATTTTCTAAGATTTGCCTCACTCGCGATTCCATCCATCCTGCTTTTAACAACGTACTTTTCATTCAGGAATGAAATTGCCTTTTACTGGGATCATCTTCATTTTGATGCGGTAGTGAAGGCAAGAGGTAGTTGGAGTAAATATTATACGGATTTCTACTGCACTGACCTTCTTTACTTAAAAACTATTTGGATCATCAACTATTCACTTTTATTTTTTTCAATATTGTCTTTTCTTAATATCCATCTTATTAAAAACCGATCTTTTGGATTGGTTAACCTGTTTCTTAATTTGGTTATTACCGCAGTTTTCATCACCGTAGGATTGTTTTTTCTTGAAAAGTTTGGCCCCAATCTTGCTAATGCTGCGACACTAAATGACCAGCATAGTTTCTTTAATGTTTTGATCAGGTATATCTCCTTTGGCTTCCTGGCGCTGATGCTTTTTGCCTGTTATCGGTACATCAGACAGGATTTTCTGAAGAGAGACGACTATAGGATGGAGTTTGATTTAGTCCTTTTCACCTCCATTATTTGCGTTGCCAGCAGTGAACTGATCAACTGGATGAATATAGCCGGTTCGGCCGAGTCATATAAGCTCGGTTTGAGCATACTCTGGGGTGTTTATTCCTTGCTGATCGTCTCATTGGGAATATGGAAAAAGAAGAAATACCTGAGGATCGGGGCGATCGCTCTTTTCACTGCAACATTGATTAAACTTTTCTTTTACGATCTCTCTACGCTCGACACCATCTCAAAAACCATCGTTTTCGTCTCGCTTGGCATCCTTTTGCTGATCATCTCGTTCATTTACAACAAATACAAAAACATCATTTCAGATTAATGTAGATCAATTTCTTACCACGGTGGACACAAAGGAAAACACAAAGGGCACAAAACATTTGCGCCCTTTGGAGTGAAACAGATTTGAACAAATATTATGGTCTATCCGGCTATCAAAAGGAAATAGTTTTTCTTCCCCTTTTGTACCAACAGGTATTTCTCACTAATCAATTGTTTCGCATCTATTTGCAGATCCGCAGATTCCAACTTGATCTTGTTGATGGATACTCCTCCGCCGGCGATGGTGCGTCGCGCTTCTCCCTTGGAAGGGAAAACTCCACTTTTTTCGGTAAGTAGGTCGATGACATTGATCCCTTTCTCCAATTCTTCAAAAGATACACTAAATTGAGGTACCCCTTCGAAAATGGAGAGCAGCGTATCTTCATCGAGCTTTCGCAAACTCTCTTCCGTACCTTTCCCAAACAGGATCTCGGAGGCTTCCACGGCAGTGTTATATGCTTCCTCAGAGTGAACCATGCTGGTTACCTCTTTGGCCAGACATTTTTGCAGCAGGCGCAGATGGGGAGCTTCGAGGTGCTCTTTGACGAGTGAATCGACTTCATCTTTTGAAAGCAGGGTAAATATTTTGATGTATTTCTGGGCATCTTCATCAGAGGTATTCAGCCAGAACTGGTAGAATTTATATGGGGATGTGCGGGCCGGATCGAGCCAGACATTGCCCGACTCGGTTTTGCCGAACTTGGTGCCATCGGCCTTTTTGATCAATGGACAGGTTAAAGCAAAGGCTTCACCTCCCAGTTTACGGCGTATCAGCTCGGTGCCGGTCGTGATATTTCCCCACTGATCGGAACCCCCCATCTGCAATTTGCAATTTTTATGTTCGTAGAGGTGTAGAAAATCAGTTCCCTGAACCAGTTGATAGGTGAATTCGGTAAAAGACATTCCTGATCCACTGTCTGAATCAAGACGTTTTTTGACTGAATCTTTTGCCATCATATAGTTGACTGTGAGATGCTTTCCAATATCCCGAATGAAATCCAGAAAAGTAAAAGTGCTCATCCAGTCGTAGTTGTTGACCATCTCAGCGGCGTTAGGAGCCGTTGACTCAAAATCCAGAAATTTGGCCAGCTGCTGTTTCAGGCACTCCTGGTTGTGCCGTAAAGTGGGCACATCCAGCAGATTTCGCTCCTGCGACTTCCCGGAAGGATCGCCAATCATTCCCGTGGCCCCGCCAACCAAAACAATGGGCTTGTGACCGGCAACCTGAAAATGCTTCAGCATCATTACCCCAACCAGGTGACCGATGTGCAGGGAATCTGCAGTCGGATCAATACCAACGTAGGCAGTGGTCAACTCTTTGGCAAGTTGTTCGTCCAAACCGGGCATTTTGTCGTGGATCATGCCTCTCCAGGAAAGTTCTTCTACAAAGTTCATGGGAATATTTTTGCGCAAAAATAACGCATTATTCCGGTCGGTGAAAATTGAATTGATAATCAGGCGAAGTTTTCCGATCTTTGACTAACAACTCCTTCGTGACTCCTTCGTGAAACCATTGTGACCTTCGTGGTAAAAAAACTAACCACAAAGGATCACAAAGGTAAACTCAAAGGATCACAAAGTAAAAAAGTACGCAAATGAAAAGTTTCTTAGTCCTTCGGAAAACCCTGTTCCTGCTGCTTCTGCAATTTTTAATCCTTTCAGCTTTTGCTCAGCACAAGATCTTTTTGCTGCATCCAACGGTTGGAAATATTGAAAATATGCTGGAGCTGATCAAACAAAAAGTCATCGATATTCCTGACCTGGAGATGGTGGGTATTTACCACGAAAAAGAGGCGTCAGACTATTCCAAGTCAGAGAAATACCTGAAGGAGAACAAGGTTGCACATTACACACTGATGAAAATCAGCGGTGTGCTCAACACGCAAAACATCTACCACGAAAATGACTGCACCCCGGCGTTTAAGCAAATCGTTAAGGAGGCGGACGCCATCCTTTTCTTTGGCGGCCCGGATATTCAGCCTTCCATTTATGGAGAAAAGCAGCACCTGCTGACGGAGGTAACGGATCCCAACCGGCACTTGATGGAGACTTCTCTCTTGTTTCATCTGATTGGCGGCAGTCGTAATCCGGACTTTAAACCGTTGTTGATACAGAAGCCGAATCTCATTGTCCGCGGATTCTGTCTGGGCATGCAGACCATGAATGTTGCTGCAGGCGGGACGTTGGTACAGGACATTCCGGTCGGGATCTACCATATTTCGACTGCAGAAGGTATGCTGGCCATCGATGCCAAAAACCGTCACCGCAATTACAATACGCAGCTGAATCCAGGTAATGATCTATCCTGGGGATTTCTTCATCCTATCCTGATCAAGTCAAAGGGCTACCTTCACGAACTTTGTGCGGGTTTGGAGCAGCAGCAACCTTATGTTTTGAGTTCTCACCATCAGGCAGTTGGCAAAAAGGGACAAAATCTGGAGGTAATAGCAACATCGTTGGATGGCAAAGTGGTTGAAGGACTTCAGCACAAAATTTTTAAAGAGGTGGTTGGCGTTCAGTTCCACCCGGAACAAGCTACATTATACCTGCCGGGAAGTCGGTTTACCAACACCCCGGGCAACGACTATTCGCCCAACGAGCAGCTGATCACCGAGAAGAGCATGGAGTTTCATACTAAATTCTGGAAGGATTTCTCAGAGAAGGTCGGAAGGATAAAGTAGGTTCCAAGGATAAAGGATAAAGTCAAAAGGATAAAGTATTGGACTCCGTTCAGTTGTTCATTTATTTCAACAAAAATGAAATATTCGGATTAGCTCAAATCCCACTTTATCCTTTTGACTTTATCCTTTATCCTTGGATCTTTCAGGAGACGATCTTCTTTTGAACCTCCTCCTTCTCTTCCCGGAGGAATGGGAATAGATTAGGGGCTAATTTCTCTATGGGCGCATAAAGTTTGGATCCTCTTTTCGGTTCTTTGGGAATGATAGTCACATCGTAAGATTCGATGCGTACGATCACCCACATGAGGAAGCTCAGTATGAATGCAGTTTTGATCACGCCAAAAATTGCTCCGCCTATCCCGCTAAGTATGCCAAGGGCAATGGCCCGCACAAATTTTTCCATGGCGTTGGCAATCAAATGAACCACGATGACTACGCTAATAAAGATGATAAAAAAGGAGACGGCCTTGACAGTCCCTGGTTGCCATGAAACAACCGTGGATAGCCAATGCCGGAGGGATTCGGAAAACATCATGGCACACAAAACGCCCAGAACTATGGCAGCTACAGAGGCAAACTCAACAAAAAAGCCTTTGACAAAGCCGTGAATGGCAGCAGCAATAAGTATTATGATCAGGATTAGGTCGACAACGTTCATCTGTTAATGATTTTGTTTTTTAATTGATCCCGAACGTGCGGGAGAACTCCCTATTTGAATTCTTCCATTTGTGAAAGATCTTCTCATGGTCGTTTCATAATATTGTGTAAGAAGAATGTAGGGATTAAAGTTAAAAAATTAAATGTTCCCATCTTCGGATTGCCTGAAAATTCGTAGTTTTAACCTCCATAATTAACTAAGACAACCTGGAACCGGACACTATGACTATTGTTAACTCCATCATCAATTGGATCAATTACAAAAGGATTTACCAAATAGAACTCTACAAGGAGCATGCCAGGGAAATTCAGGTTGAGCTGTTTTTTGATTTGATTGGATCGGCAAAAAATTGTGAATGGGGAAAGAAGTATGGCTATGAATCGATAGTCTCCATACAGGATTTTCAGAAACGGGTTCCCATTTCTACTTACGAAAAAATAGAACCTTTTATCAGTCAAATGATTGAAGGGAAAAAGAATATACTTTGGCCAGGTGAGATCAAATGGTTTGCCAAATCTTCAGGTACAACCAATGCCAAAAGCAAATTCATTCCTGTTTCAAAGGAGTCCTTGGATGAATGCCATTTTCAGGGAGCAAAAGATGTGCTTGCAATCTACTACAACAATTTCCCTGAAACGCGAGTTTTATCTGGAAAGAGCCTGACACTGGGTGGTAGTCACCGGGTGAACAGCATGAACAGCAATAGCTTTTATGGAGATTTATCGGCGATCATGATTGAAAATCTCCCCTTTTGGACAGACTTTCACAGAACACCGCCCACCGAAATAGCGCTGATTGAGCAGTTCGAAAAGAAAATTGAGGAGATTGCCAAGACTTCCATCCACGAAAATGTTACCTCTTTTGCCGGAGTTCCTTCCTGGAACCTGGTTTTGATGAAATACATCCTGGAGTGCACCGGAAAATCCAATTTGCTGGAGGTCTGGCCAAATTTGGAGGTCTTTATTCATGGTGGTATTGCCTTTGAACCCTACCGGGAGCAGTTTAAAAAATTGATCCCTTCTGAAAAGATGCAGTACATGGAAACTTACAACGCCTCAGAGGGTTTCTTTGCCATCCAGGATGATCCCACCTCTCCTGACATGTTGCTTATGCTCGATTATGGTATTTTTTACGAGTTTATTCCGATGACTGAAATTTGCTCGGATGCTCCTCCGGCTATACCAATTTGGGAGGTTGAAACCGGTGTTAATTACGCCATTGTCATCTCTACCAATGGCGGTTTGTGGCGTTACATGATTGGGGATACCGTGATGTTTACAACGAAGAATCCCTACAAATTAAGGATCACAGGACGTACAAAACAGTTTATCAATGCATTTGGGGAAGAGATAATCGTTGACAATGCGGAACGGGCCATACTGGCAGCCTGCAATGAAACCGGCGCCATTGTCAGAGAATACAGCGCCGGACCGGTTTTCATGAGCGATACAGCCAGGAAGGGTTCGCATGAATGGATCATAGAATTTGAAAGGGAGCCGGACAATCTGGAGAAATTTACCAATACATTGGATAAAAAATTACAGGAGCTCAACTCCGATTACGAAGCCAAACGGTTCAAAAGTGTTACGCTTGAAAAACCAAAAGTTGTTGTAGCAAACAAAGGTACTTTCCTGCATTGGCTGCGTGACAAGGGGAAAGTGGGAGGGCAACACAAGGTTCCCCGCCTTTCCAATAATCGGGAGTACATTGATGAGTTGCTAAGAATAATAAAAGGAATGTGAAAATTGGGAAATGAGGAAGATACAATAAGTAAGTACATTATATGAAAAAAGAACCAACAAACATGCACATCGCCATTGCAGGAAATATTGGCGCCGGCAAAACAACGCTTACCCGTCTTCTTGCCAAACATTACGGGTGGGAGGCGCATTACGAAGATGCCGATAACAACCCCTATCTTGACGATTTCTACCATGATATGCTCCGATGGTCCTTCAACTTGCAGGTCTATTTCCTTAATTCGCGATTTACTCAGGTGCTTGATTTTAGGGATAGCGGGAAAACCGTCATTCAGGATCGAACGATCTATGAAGATGCCGAAATATTTGCACCCAACCTCCACGAGATGGGGCTGATGAGTTCGCGTGATTTTTCAAATTATCACAAGCTTTTTTCGCTGATGAGCAGACTGATCAAAGCGCCAACCCTGATGATTTACCTCAGGGCAACCGTTCCGACCCTGGTCAACAACATCCAAAAAAGAGGCCGCGATTACGAAAACAGCATACGGCTGGATTACCTGAGTCAGCTGAACCAACGCTATGAAGCCTGGGCAACTCATTACACGCTAGGGAAGATGCTGATTGTCAATGTTGACAACATTAATTTCGAAGCAAACCAGGAAGATCTCAGTAAAATCATCGACAAGATCAATGCACAGATTCACGGGTTGTTTTAGTATACTATTTGCATTTTCTATTGAAAAATTGATGGTAATTATCAACGGTGGAAAAACATATTTTTCACCACATAGACACATAGGTCACATTAGTTTCTATTGTGGCCTATGTGTCTATGTGGTTGATTTTTTTTGAACGATTCAGGTTAATGATTTATATCAAATGTTTCTCAGGATCACCTTTTTCTAATAATAGGATTCACAGGGTAAAATTGTATCAGAGTAATTATTAGGTCATATCATGACGATTGTTAGGTGTTGATTGAAAATTGAATGTTAATTTTCAACTCAAATTAGCTAAACTGGAATCATGGCCAAAACAAGATATTTTAATTACGGGGAGGATCACCTGACCACTGGATTGGCGCTGAAGATAGCTTCAGGCGAGATAACCGGCAGAATTACGCGTACAGCTGCAGAGGTGATCGAAAAGAGCCGCATAAGGGTCGAAGAGATCGTCTCCGACCACCAGAGTGTGTATGGTATCAACACGGGTTTTGGGCCACTCTGCACCACCATTATTTCAGAAAAAGATACCAAAACACTTCAGTACAATATCCTCAAAAGTCACAGCGTCGGAGTAGGTGATCCGATTTCGCCTGAAATCGCAAAACTGATGATGATCCTAAAAGTGCATGCGCTCTCGATGGGCTATTCGGGTATCGCGATGAGTACCCTGGAGCGGATCATATGGCATATCGACAACAATATTATCCCGGTAGTTCCGTCACAAGGATCAGTTGGGGCTTCCGGCGATCTTGCCCCTTTGTCGCACCTCTTCCTGCCGCTGATTGGATTTGGTGAGGTCTATTTCGATGGAATCAGGACCGAAACCGGCAAAGTGCTTCAGAAATTCGGGTTGACGCCTGTTGAACTTGGTGCAAAAGAGGGGCTGGCGCTGATCAATGGCACCCAGTTTATTGCCGCGCATGCGGTGAAAGTTGTTGAAAGGCTCCAGAACTGTCTCGACAATGCCGACCTGATCGCGGCGATGAACCTTGAGGCCATGCTGGGATCTGTCAAAACTTTTACGGAGGAACTTCACCTGCTGCGCCCGTATCGTGGAACTATTTATGTTGCAGAGCGGATGAGGATACTCCTTGCTGATTCGGAAATGGTCCAATCGCACAAAAACTGCACCCGGGTACAGGATCCCTATTCCATACGTTGCATTCCACAGGTGCATGGCGCTTCACGAAACGCTTTCCTGCACCTCAAAGAGTTGTTGCACATTGAACTGAATTCGGTGACCGACAACCCCATTTTGTTGAGAGACGGCAGTTCCGTCTCGGGAGGGAATTTCCATGGCCAGCCACTGGCCATGGCCCTCGATTATGCAGCCGTTGCAGCAGCTGAATTGGGTAATATCGCCGACCGGCGGATTTATCTCTCTTTGAAAGATACTATCCCCGGTTTGCCGAAACTGCTGATGCGCGAAACCGGACTCAATTCGGGATTCATGATTCCGCAATATACTACTGCCGCTCTGGTTAGCGAAAATAAATCACTTTGTTTTCCGGCCTCTGCCGATAGCATTCCTACCTCTCTCGGACAGGAGGATCATGTAAGTATGGGTTCCATCAGTGCACGCAAGTGTTTGATGATCATCGATAATCTTGAGAAAATCCAGGGCATTGAACTCTTTTGTGCCGCCCAGGGTTTTGATTTCAGAAAGCCTTTGAAATCGGGTATCATCATGGAGGCCTGCCACGATCTGGTACGGGAACAGATCCCGTTTACCGAGTCAGATCATGTGATGTCGGAGGAGATGAACAAAGCCATTGCCATGGTCAAAAATAAATCGTTGGTTAAATGCTCGGGTGAAATTGCTTCCGGCAACGGGATTAAACTTAATAATGAAGAGGATGAACTATTTGGAATTTAATGAGAAATATGCTGCCCATCCCAATTACCTCGCACCACGGGGAATCACCCTGCACGCCAAATCGTGGCAGACGGAAGCGCCACTCAGGATGCTGCTCAACAACCTCGACCGCGAGGTAGCCGAAAACCCAGAAGAACTGGTAGTCTATGGTGGCACTGGTCAAGCGGCGCGCAGCAAGGAGGCGCTTCAGCAAATCATCAGGGAGCTGCTTACATTGGACGAGGATCACTCGCTGCTGGTGCAATCGGGCAAAGCGGTGGGCATTGTTCGGACACATCCACAGGCGCCCCGGGTGTTGATTGCCAACAGTAACCTGGTACCTGCCTGGGCCACATGGAAACATTTCGAACAACTAAAAAGTGACGGATTGATGATGTACGGCCAGATGACCGCCGGAAGTTGGATTTACATCGGTAGTCAGGGCATTTTGCAGGGGACCTATGAAACCTTTGCCGCCTGTGGAAAAAAATATTTCAACAACGATCTAAAGCATAAGTTGCTGGTATCCGGAGGATTGGGAGGCATGGGAGGAGCTCAGCCTTTGGCCGCAACCATGGCTGGTGCCACATTCCTGGGTGTCGACATCGATCCGGAAAGGATCAAAAAAAGATTGAAGAGCGGTTACATCGATCGCATTGCTTATTCCTACCGGGAAGCTGTAGACCTTGTTTTGAGCGCCACAGATAAAGGTGAGGCCATTTCGGTCGGGTTGGTGGCAGATATCGGCGATACACTTCAGAATCTGCTGAACGATGGTATTGTCCCGGATATTCTCACCGACCAGACCTCCGCGCATGATCCGCTTCATGGCTATGTGCCGAATGGAATGTCGCTGGAAGAGGCCATCCTGCTAAGAAAATCTGACCCCGCTACCTACCGGGAACGCTCCATGAAAAGTATGGCGCGCCATGTTGGATTGATGTTGAAAATGCAGGATCTTGGAAGTATTACCTTCGATTATGGAAATAATCTTCGGGAGATGGCCAAACAGGGTGGTGAGCCAAATGCGTACGACTACGACGGATTTACCCCGAAATTTATCCGGCCACTTTTCTGCGAGGGGAAAGGACCTTTCCGATGGGTGGCCTTGTCGGGTGATCCGGAAGATATTTATAAAACGGACCAGGCGCTCATTGAAGCATTTCCGGAGAACCAGGATATGATCAGTTGGCTGAAAAAGGCCAGGGAACGGGTCTCCTTTCAGGGACTTCCTGCCAGGATTTGCTGGCTGGGAATGGGAGAACGCGAAAAGGCCGGACTGCTTTTCAATAATTTGGTTAAAACTGGCAAAGTGAAGGCTCCCATCGTGATTGGCCGCGACCACCTCGACTGTGGATCGGTCGCCTCACCCAACCGCGAAACGGAAAAGATGAAAGATGGCAGCGATGCCGTCTCTGACTGGCCACTGCTCAACCTGATGTCAAATACTGCTGGAGGAGCCACATGGGTCTCTTTCCACCATGGCGGCGGAGTAGGGATGGGCTATTCACAGCATGCCGGGATGGTTGTCCTGGCGGATGGTACCGACCGGGCAGCCGAGTGCATTAAGCGTGTCCTGTACAACGATCCGGCCATGGGTGTCTTCAGGCACCATGACGCGGGGTACGAGGAGGCAACAGGGACACTTCGTAAATTTGGAATGGAGTTGAGGGACAGTTATGAGTTATAAGTTATAAAGGAGTTGGTGGCAAATTGTCACCGACTGAAATTGGAAGCTGTTGATGGGGAAAATGATATAAAATAAGAAACGCCCCTTTCGGAGCGTCGAACCAAAGATGCTATCTTTAGTGATGTTTTAGTACTGCAAAAGTAATACTCAAAATGACAGAAACAAATAAAAATGAAAAAAAAGAGCGAGTCATCGCTTATATAGACGGATTCAATCTTTATTTTGGCATGAAGGAGGCTGGATTTGAGAATTGCAAATGGTTAGATCTCCACCTTTTAGCTTCCAATGTTTTAAAACCCAATCAGGAACTTGTAGGAGTGAAATACTTTACCAGCAGGGTTGGCAACAATCCAGATAAACAAAAACGTCAATCTACCTATATTGATGCACTGGAAACGACGAATGTAAAGGTAATTTATGGTCATTACCAATCCAGTAGTATTGAATGCAAACGTTGTGGGTTTAACTGGCGTACTTACAATGAGAAAATGACGGATGTTAACATCGCTACTCAAATGCTTATTGATGCATACCAAGATAATTTTGATATGGCTATGTTAATCTCTGGGGATAGTGATTTAGTTCCGCCAATCAAGGCTATTCACTCATTGTTTAAGCAAAAAAGGGTCTTTGTGGCTTTTCCACCAAAACGTCAAAATTCGTCAGTTGCATTAAATGCGAGAGGATCAATCATAATTGGACGTAAAAAGCTTATCGACAGTCAATTCCCTGCTGAGTTGAAGAAAAGTGATGGGTATATTCTTCGTAAACCTTCTGAATGGTCATAAAGAACCATCAATCAGTTTATTTTATCGACATGCCTCGAGTCTAAATATTTATTGAGATGAACAACCAACAAGTCCCAATCTTTATTACCGGTCCTTTCAGACAACTTCTGACGATGGATCATCTTCCACTCAAAGGTAGTTTGAAGGATGTTCAATTGGAGATAATTGAGAAGGCAGGAGTTGTACATCAGGCTGGGATAATTCTGGAGATTGGTCTTTTCGGGGAGCTTTGTACCAAATACAACTCAGCTCATCCTGAAATCCAGTACATTGAAAGTGATATGATTGCGTTTCCAGGATTGGTGGATGCGCATACCCATCTCTGCTGGGCAGGGAGTCGCGAAAATGATTATGCCATGAGGTTGGAGGGAAGAAGTTATACTCAAATCGCACAAAGCGGAGGCGGAATCTGGGACACAGTCACAAAAACCAGAAATGCCACAGATGAAGAGCTGAAAAAGCTATTGAAAGTGAGGGCAGACAGACAGCTTGCGAACGGAATTACCACCTGCGAGGTCAAAAGCGGTTATGCACTTAACCTTGAAGGAGAGTTAAGGCTCCTCGAAATAATCAAATCTGCCAATCAGGAGCACTCCATTGATCTGGTTTCCACCTGTTTGGCTGCCCACATCAAACCAAAGGATTTTGAGGGAGGAACAACCGGTTACCTTCAGTTTCTTGCAGATAAGTTATTGCCGGTCATCAAAAAGGAGAAGCTCGCCAACCGCATCGATATTTTTGTGGAAGAGGGCGCTTTTGGAGTTCAGGAAGCCCGGAAATACCTGTATGAAGCAAAAAAAATGGATTTTGAGCTGGTCGTGCACGGAGAGCAGTTTACCTCAGGTGGTGTATCGCTGGCGATAAAAATGGGGGCAAGAAGTGTCGATCATCTGGAGACGATTAGTGTTGAGGCGATTGCAGAACTTTCTGCTTCGGATGTTGTGGCGATGGCGCTTCCGGGCGCTTCGATTGGACTTGGCTGTCAGTTTGCGCCGGCCCGAAAGCTGCTGGATGCCGGATGTTGTCTGGCCATCGGATCGGACTGGAATCCAGGCTCGGCACCGATGGGTGACCTGCTGCTGCAAACAGCCATCCTGGGTACTTTCGAAAAACTAACCAATGCAGAACAGTTTTCGGCCATCACCTTCCGCGCTGCGCATGCCTTGAATTTGAACGACAGGGGAATCCTGAAAAAATGGAATATAGCCGATTTTATTGGCTTCCCCGGTAGGAATTACAAGGAAATATTGTACCAGCAGGGAATGCTGAAACCAACAATGATATGGAAAAGAGGGAATCTTGTTACGTAAAAGTTATGAGTTATAAGTTATGAGTGATGAAGCGCCATAACTCATAACTTATAACTCATAACTTATAACTCATAACTTGATGAAAAATGAAACAACTTTCTTAAATTTAAACTATTAGAAAAAGAGATAAATATGAAGCAGATCATCGAGTGTGTGCCAAATTTTTCGGAAGGGAGAGAGCTGGAGGTGATCCGGCTGATTACGGAAGTGATTGAAAAAGTTGAAGGGATCAAACTGCTCAATGTCGATCCGGGATACGCCACGAACCGCACTGTGGTTACTTTTGCAGGTGAACCGGAAGTTGTGGTTGAGGCTGCTTTTCAGGCCATTAAAAAAGCGGCAGAGCTGATCGATATGCGTCACCACACTGGTGAACATCCCCGGTTTGGAGCTACGGATGTTTGTCCGCTGGTACCTGTTTCGGGTATTACGATGGAGGAGACGGTGGAATATGCAAGGGCTTTGGCAAAGCGAGTTGGTGAGGAGCTGCAAATCCCTGTTTACTGTTACGAACAGGCAGCCTTTGAGCCCAAACGCCAAAGTCTGGCCAATTGCCGGTCGGGAGAATACGAAGGACTTCCTGCCAAAATAGTTTCGAAAGAGTGGAAACCTGATTTCGGTCCGGCAGCGTTCAATGCAAAGTCGGGCGCCATTGCCATTGGCGCGCGTAATTTTTTGATCGCCTATAACATCAATCTCAATACCACATCTGTCAGGCGGGCCAACTCCATTGCCTTCGATGTGAGGGAGGCAGGTAGGATTTTGCGGGAAGGGGATCCCTTTACCGGGAAAATCGTCAACGACAAAAATGGAGAGCCCATTCGTATTCCGGGTACGTTAAAGAAAGTACGTGCCATTGGATGGTACATCAAAGAGTACCGGATGGCACAGATTTCGATGAACCTGACTGATATTATTGTAACTCCTGTCCATGTTGCTTTTGATGAGGTTTGTAACAAAGCTGCTGAACACGGAATCCGGGTAACCGGATCGGAACTGATAGGGGTTGTGCCGCTGAAAAGCATGCTCGATGCCGGGAAGTATTTTCTGCACAAACAAAACCGTTCTTCGGGAATTCCGGATGAAGAGATCATCGAAATGGCTGTCCATTCGCTTGGATTGGGAGAACTGGCCCCTTTTTATCCTCAAAAGCGAATCATCGAATACCTGCTCAGGGATGAGTTGAAAAACCAGCTGGTAGACCACTCTTTGCGAAAATTTACCTACGAGACCGCATCAGATTCACCAGCCCCGGGGGGAGGTTCGATCTCTGCGGCTGTAGGCGCTTTGGGCGCTGCCCTTGGATCCATGGTAGCCAATCTGTCTGCCCATAAACGAGGTTGGGATGAGCGATGGGAGGAGTTTTCCAACTGGGCAGAAAAGGGAAAAATTGCCTATGAGGAGTTGCTATTTTTGGTTGACGAAGATACCCGCGCCTTCAACTTTGTGATGGATGCGTTCGGTCTGCCGAAAGAGAGTCCGGATCAGAAAGAGATGCGCAGGCTGGCGATCCAGGAGGCAACTTTGAAGGCTATTGAAGTTCCGTTCAGGGTGATGAAGGTAGCTGCCGAAGCGGTTGAACTACTGGAGAAAATGGCAGAGATTGGGAATCCCAACTCGGCCAGCGATGCGGCTGTGGGCGCGCTATGCCTGAGAACGGCTGTTTCAGGAGCCTGCTTAAATGTCAGGATCAACGCGGTGGAGATAAAGGATACTGATTTGGTAAAAGAAACATTGGAACAAGCTGTTCGTATTGAAAAAGAGGTTATTAAACGTTGTGAACAAATTCAGAAGAAGGTTATTCAAAAGATCAATTCTAAATCATAACTTTGTGCATCTTTGAGCGTACTTTGAGTTCCTTCGTGGTTATTTTTTTTACCACAATGGGCACAAAGGGTTTCACTAAGGAATTCACAAAGGAAACGAGCCATAAATTAGTGTCATTCAAACAATAGAATGGCTATTTGGCGAGTTCCATATGGCAATTGAAAAGCAAATTGCTACATATGAAAATGATATAAGGTTTCAGATGACAACTTCGAACCACCCATTTAAAAAATACCTGATCGTCTTCTGGTCTGTTTTTGCTACCGGAGTTTTGGCTATTGTGATCCTATTCGCACTGATTGGCAACGGTAAACTGGGATACATGCCAACATTGACTGAGCTCGAAAATATCGAATCATCTTTAGCCTCGGAGGTTTATTCTGCAGATAGTCTGGTGATGCGCAGGTATTATTACAAAGAAAACCGAACCTTTACCAGTTTTGACGCCATCAGTCCGAATGTAATTCATGCTTTGATTGCGACAGAAGACGAGCGTTTTTACAGTCATCCGGGCATCGATTTGCGGGGTCTTTTCCGGGTATTCAAAGGTATCGCAACCGGCGACCAAAGTGCAGGAGGTGGAAGTACACTATCGCAGCAGTTGGCCAAAATGCTATTTCCCCGTGAGGATATCACCAACAAATTTCAGCTGGCGGTACGTAAATTGAGGGAATGGGTGATCGCTGTCAAACTGGAACGAAGCTTTACCAAGGAGGAGATCATCTCGATGTACCTCAACAAGTACGACTTTTTGAACCTGGCCGTTGGTATCAAATCGGCTTCACAAATATACTTCGGTACAACTCCCGATAAATTGACCCTGGAACAGTCAGCCATGCTTGTAGGTATGGCAAAAAACTCATCCTTGTACAATCCTGTCAGAAGGCCGCAACTGGTTTTGGCAAGAAGGAATGTCGTTCTCTCCCAGATGAATAAAAATGGATACCTGACCGATGCGGAATACAACCATTACAAGACGTTGCCTCTTAACCTGAATTTTCATAAAGAAGATTATAAATCAACGCCGGGAACCTATTTCACTGAATATTTGCGTACTCTTCTTACCTCACCCAAACCGGAAAGAGAGAATTACAAGGCCTGGCAGATGCTGCAATTTCATGAGGATTCGATCGAGTGGGATAACAATCCCCTTTATGGATGGTGTACAAAAAATGCGAAACCTGACGGGAAACTGTACAATATTTACACAGATGGCCTGAAGATTTATTCCACTATCGACATGCGGATGCAGATGTATGCAGAAAAGGCTGTTATTACCCATTTGAGCAAGAATGTTCAGCCTCTGTTCAATGAGCGGATAAAAGGTCAGCGTAACCGGCCTTTCTCCAACGACCTGACCAATGAGCAGGCGCAGCAGGTTTACGACAACATGATGAAGGGGAGCGACCGCTATCGTTCGATGCGCGCTCAGGGTATGAATGCCAACGAGATTAAGAGGGCTTTCCTTACCCGCACTGATATGACAGTCTTTTCCTGGAGAGGTGAGATTGATACAGTAATGTCGCCTCTTGATTCGATTAAATATCACCTGGGATTTTTACGATCTGCCATGATGACCATGGAGGTTAAAACTGGCAAAATCAAAGCATGGGTGGGTGGCCCCAACTACAAACATTTCATGTACGACATGGTGAAAAGCGGACGTCGCCAGGTGGGATCTACTGTTAAGCCATTCCTTTACACGCTGGCCATGCAGAATGGGTTCTCTCCATGTACGCTCGTCCCAAATACCGAACACTCCTTTACCCTGTTTGATGGCTCTACCTGGACGGCTAAAAACTCAGGTGAGACAAAAATGGATGGTAAAATGGTGACCCTGAAATGGGGATTGGCCAACTCTGTTAACCAGATTTCTGCCTGGGTGATGAAGCAGTTCAATCCGCAAGCCATGGCCGACATGATGCATAAATTGGGCATCACCAGTCCGATAGATGCGGTGCCCTCTATGTTCCTGGGAACTTCTGATGTTTCGGTGTATGAGATGGTAGGAGCTTACGGGACTTATGGGAATCATGGCGTCTACACAAAACCTTATTGTGTAACCAGAATTGAAGACCGCAATGGCAATGTTCTGGCACGATTTTCACCCGAATCGCATGATGCCATCGATGCCAAGACTGCCTATTTGATGATTAACCTGATGGAAGCTGTTGTCAATGAAGGAACCAGTGCAAGACTGCGCCGTGATGTATCCTATGGAAACATTAAGGCGGATGTTGCAGGTAAAACAGGTACCACGCAGAATCAGTCTGACGGTTGGTTCATGGGAATCACTCCTGAATTGGTAACCGGTGTCTGGACAGGTGGTGATCTGCGGAGTATACACTTCGAAGGATTATCCGCCGGACAGGGGGCTAGCATGGCGCTGCCTGTCTACGGTTATTATATGAACAGCCTCTACCGTGACCGAACCCTTGGTTACACCCAATCATCCGTCTTCGAAGTCCCTCCCGGCTTTAATGTTGACATGGATTGCCGGAAGGTGATGGTGGAAGAAAAGGAAGATGAGTCTGCAGAGAAGCAATTCTTTTAATCAGGAATGTTAGCCTCTTTAACCGCCTTAATCAGTTCATCATCTGGTTTGATGACATTATAGTTACCCCAGAACTCCTTGTCGTAGATCCCGATCTTTTCGGAGAAAATATCCTTTTCGTGAAAAATTCCCTCCGGTCCGAATCTTCCCCTTTTGGGAAATGAATATTGCTGAGTGACAAGTACATCCGTAACATTCCGATACTCAGTCTTGAATTTTTTCTTCTGTTTTACCCTGAAGATAATGTCGCTGTGAGCGGAGTAGAACTGCCATTTGTCGTTGAGCAAGCGGTATTGAACCGAATATTCCACATTTTCAGGCCTGGTATCAAACCCAAAAGGCTCCTTTTGGATGAAACTCTGACCATTGATTTTCAGGCTCTTCTTGTCATAGGAGTAAGCGGCCCCGACCAATGCATAACTATCGGCATCTATCCACAGTTTCCCGTTGAAACAGGGGAATTCTGTTTCCTCCAACCGATCGAAGCGAATGATCCATGTGATCCTTCCGTTGATTATTTCCGGATGTTCGAACCTGTACTGGTATAAATATTCGTATTCCGGATCAAGAAATGTCTCAGCATATTTTACTACATCCAATGAGTTTATTCCCAAAGGTCCCCCCTGAACCTTTAAAAACACCTCTTTGGGTTTACGGTTGAGGTCAGCTTTTCTCCCTTTTATAAACCGTACCCGATCGGGCTCATTGAATTTATAAGGGGGCTTTAGGATCTCCATGACAGCTTCCCAAACGCCAACATAATTTCCATCCTGACGGGCCGTTTCCCGGTAAAAGGTAACCATGAGTTGAGGTTCATCAGGATAGTTTTTGACGATGTTGCTTCTAAATTGCTGCAAAATGTATCGTGGATCTACCGGCTTGACCAGGATTTCCCTCAATTGAATTGATTCATCCTGAAGTTTGACCACCAATTCCTTTAACAACTCTTTGGCTGAAATGATTTTTTGTTTGTAACCTACAGAGCTGATAATTATGTTGTTGTTACGCAGCAAATAGGGGATTTTTAAATCAAAATTCCCTTCATGGTTGGTCATGGTACCGATGTAAGTCCCCTCCACGGTTACCGATGCATAAAAAACCGGAGTCTTGCCATCTTTTTCGACAACCCTCCCGGAGATTTTAAGTGGTTTTGGTTCAACCCTTGTGATGATCAGCTGCCGGTCGATGAGGCCAACTGAAAAAAGAGAATCGGGCAGAAGGGCTTTCAGGACTTCCCCCAATGGAATGTCCTTCACTGAAAAATTTATTTTTCCTTCAGGAAGTAGGTCGGGGTTGTATGAAAAGAAAAGCTCGTTGTCTGAAACCAATTTCTCCAGAATGGTTTCAACGTTGGTAGAATCCATTTGAAAGGAGATGCGCCTTTTGAGGGGTTCAATTTGCTCCTGAGCAGTGAGTTGCACAAGCGGGGCGAGAAACAGGATCAAAAACATGATCTTTGATCTTTGTAGCATGGTCATCTCATTTTTGAGACCGGTTCGTTGGATCTGAGTCTATTTTAGCGAGAAAATAAAGCCATCTCCCTCTTTCTTCACGGATAAATGGTGAGTTTGGGCAATTATTTTGACAATGTCGCCAAGATCAAATTTTTCAAAATTGGCAGTGTATGGGATGTCTGCAATTGCCGGATCAGTGATGGCTAACCTGACATGGTAGACGTTTTCGAGCTCTTCGAACACAGCCGACAAGGGCGTATGATGGAACGATACTTCCTTGGTAATCCAGGATAGATAATTGGGATCCAAACTATTGACAACTTCAATTTCTCCAATTTCAGAACTGTATTTTCCCCTCCATCCGGCCTCAAGTAAAGCCCCCTCTTTTTGGTTTTTTTCACGTAGCCGGACGCTGCCACTTGTGACATTCACCTCCACCCTGGCTTTCCCCGGATAGGCAGAAATCATGAAGGAGGTGCCAAGGTCTTCAACTTCCATGTTGGTCAGTTCGACGATGAATGGATTAGCGGCATCGTGAACCACTTCGAAGTAGGCTTCTCCGGAAAGCTTCACTTTCCGGGTTCCCGCTGAAAATTGCGCCGGATATTGTAGGGTTGAATTTGCGTTCATTTTCACAGTAGTACCATCCGGAAGTACAATGGAGGTTATTTTGGAGGGGTTTGCAACCGTCTGAACAGTTTTCATCCCGGGTGCTGCAAGAGCAGTCAATCCTTCAATCTTTTTTGCAGGGCGATTTGACAGCATAAAGGTGATTGAACCCAATGCTACGAGGGCCACAAAAATGGCTGCATACCGAAGAAAATTGAATCTTTTTAGGGGAACAATTTTTGCATCGGCAGAAAGCGTGTCATTTAGCTTTGACCATGCCAAGTCGGGATCACTGTTGCGGTAGCTGTAGGCGCTGCCAGCAAGATCCCATGTTTTTTCGAGCTCCCGAAATTCATCATTTCCCGGAAACCCTTTCTCATCGTTGATATCCGGCTCCCCGGCCAGATATGAAACAAATCTCTCTTCTATTTTATTATCTTCTGCCATTTACTCTTTTATAATTTCTCTATTCTTGTATTTCCCCGTTCGAACCTTAGATGGGAACCACCTCGCTTAAGGACCGGTACTCTATGTAATTTCCATATTTTCACATTTCCCAATTTCCCAATTAACATTCCTTCCCCTTCCACATTGACAAGTTCCTATCTAAATACCCCTACCCGAAAAGATAAAAAATAGCACAAAATGGTGATATTCTTTCAGCGATTCGCGTAATTGTTTCAGAGCCAGGGTCATTTGGGCTTCGACTGTTTTAACCGAAAGATCCAGCTGATCCGCGATTTCCCGGTATTTTAATCCCTCTTCACGGGCAAGCCTGAAAATTTCCTGCCTTTTGGGAGGAAGGGCACTGATGGCCGATTCGATTTTTTCGAGTAGTCCAATTTCGGGGTAGAAAGCGCTAAAATCCTCTTCGTCCTGAGTTTTTTCAAGCTGCATCCGAAGATATCCTGTCCGCACCCGGATCTTTTCCAAATGGTTGAGGCTATGATTTCTTACGGATCTGAAAAGGTAGTGGACAAGTGATGTAGTGATTACCAGGCTATGACGATTTTGCCACAATTTCAGGAAAACATCCTGCACCATATTTTCGGCGGTTGCCAAGTCGTTGACGAAGCGAAATGCATAGGCTTTCAACGGTTTGTAAGAATCCCTGAAGATTTTTTCAAAGGCTTGCCGGTCGCTGAGACGGATGGCTTCCAGAATATTTTGCTCTTCGGCAGGATTCATAATGGCTTCCTCCGGTTAACTGTCAAACCAATTCCCATCTCTTTCCCCACTTATTTCCACTTATTTCCACTTATTTCCACCTATTTCCACCTATTACAGCTCATAAACTTCCTTACCAGCCAAACTGCCTCGGATCAAAATAATTTTTGAATTTACGACAAACAATTTATTTGCGGAGTTGTTTTCGAAAAAAATATTTTCGGGTTAAGATTTTTGGTTTATATTTGCACCGCATTGAGAAAAGCGGATCAACGCCCGGGTGGCGGAATTGGTAGACGCGCTGGACTCAAAATCCAGTGATAGCAATATCGTGCGGGTTCGATTCCCGCCCCGGGTACAGGTTGCAGACCTAAAATCCCTTACAGTCGAGAGATTGTGGAGGATTTTTTTTTGCCATAACAAATGAATCCCGCACATTTATAATCATCTATTTCTTTTGCCGCAGCCAATATCTGCTCTCGGGATACTTTTCTTATCTTGCTTATCAGTATTTTTATGAAAGTATTTCTGGATATATGTTTTTAAAAAATTAAGAATTAGAAACAGATGAAAATATTATATATTTTAACTTTTTCAATCCTAGTTAGTTGGCCCATGTTTAGCCAGGCACAGAAAACGAGTTTTAAACAGACTGATTTTCGACCTGCTCAAATTTGGTCAGATACTAACGGTGTTCCAATCAATGCGCATGGCGGGGGTGTTATTTTCTTCGAGGGAAAATATTATTGGTATGGAGAGCACAAACTGGAAGGAAAATCTGAAGTGCAGTTGGCCGATGGAGGTATTCATTGCTATTCCTCATTCGACCTGTTGAATTGGAAGGATGAAGGAGTTGTTTTAAGTGTTGATTACAAAGATGAAAAAAGTGATTTGGCTTATGGTTGTATCCTGGAAAGGCCTAAAGTGGTGTACAATGAAAAGAACAAGCAATTTATAGTATACTTTAAACTTTACCTCAAGGGTGTAGGTTACGAAACCAGCAATGTTGGAGTTGCGGTTGCCGACAAGCCTTCCGGTCCTTTCGTATATCATCATAAATTTCATGGGGGTGGTTCGCCCAATGGATCAGGCGATTTTTCCATGTTTAAGGAAGATGATGGCAAGCTTTACCATTTAACGGTTCGGAAACCTGACAAAGCAATTGTCATAGGCAGGTTGGACAGTGACTATTATTATCCTGAAGCTGATTACAAGATTTGCGAAGGAATTGAATTACATACCGAAGCACCTGTGGTCCTCAAAAGAAACGGAGTATACCATTTGCTCGGATCTGGCTCAAGTGGTTGGAAACCCAATGCAGCCAGATATTTTACCACAAAAAATTTAACTGGTACATGGACTTCCCATGGTAATCCATGTCTTGGCGTTAATAGCGTTGATAACATTGGAATTGAATCAACTTATGGCGGACAATCGTCTTTTATTTTACCTGTAGAAGGAATAAAAGATGCTTTTATTGCCATGTTTGATATTTGGAAACCTGAAAACCCGATCACTGGCAGGTATATATGGTTGCCAATTGAATGGAAGGATGGCAAAATGTCGGTTTCCTGGCGGGATAGTTGGAATTTGGGTGACCTGGATAAAGTGGTAAAATGAAAAGCGAACATGTTGCCTCACAACATCCAAGAGAAAGATAATAATTTCAGCAACATGGACTTTTTTCAACCTTTAAAAAACATATTATTATCTGTATTATATGGTTACCATTTCGAATGCAGAGATCAAACAGCCCGTTCCTGCCAGCGGAAACCGGTGGTATTACCTTAACAGTCAGCGCATAGGTGTCGAGATAGCAAACAGACCGGATGGTGAGTGGGAAAGATTGGATCACCCTGTATTGAGCGTAAGCGCTGATTCTAAAGCCTGTGGCAATGGCACAGTATCTGGCTAGTTTTGATACAGGAAACAGCATCAAATCCATTATATTTGTATTACACGGTCTCTTAAATTATGCGGCGTTTTCTCATCCAAATCTGTTTTACGTTAATCCTTGTTTGGTCGGCATTTTGGGTCAATGCTCAACCAAATAACATGTCTCTGAGATATCTTCGGACAGAAGAAGGTTTGTCGCAGAACGAGGTGACTTCAATTCTGCAGGATAACGAAGGTTTCATGTGGTTTGGCACGCGAAGTGGTTTGAACCGTTACGATGGATACGAATTTCTTGTTTTTAATCAAGTGCCAGGTGATAGCAGCAGTCTTGTGAATACTTCAATTGAAAGAATTTACAAGGACAGTAAAGGGATCATATGGATTGGAACAAAATCGAACGGAATCAGTAGGTATAATCCTGTAACAGGTAAGCTTTTGAACATGCCTTTTAAAGTACAATCCACTCAAAATATACTACCCGACAAAAGGGTAATTTCTTTTTGTGAAGACAGCGATGGAGAGATGTGGATTGGAACATGGAATGGCGGTTTGCTAAAGTACAATCCAGAAACAGGGCATGGAAAAACATATAAGCTTTCAGCTAACATCAATGTGATCATTAAATCATCCAACGGAATAGTCTGGGTTGGAACCAATGATGGATTATTCGAATATGACGCTGTCAGTGATTCATTTAAAATTCAGAACAGCCCGACCAACAACAATCAGATTCCGAGCATTATTGAAGATAGAAATCATCAGTTCCTCTGGATATTGCATAATAATAAGAGCACTTTAGTGAAGTTTAATTTAAGGACCAGATTATCTCAGACCTTCAGTTTAAATCCGACAGAAGAAAAGAAATTTGGTCAATTTAATGGCACTACTAAGATCATGCAGGACAACAATGGATTGCTCTGGATTGGGACCTGGGGCAATGGCCTATTTCAGTTCAATCCTGAAAATTCAACATTTTCAAAAATTCTACTGTATCCTAATCCATTGTTTAAAAACATCAATGACTTTGATACCATTCTGGATATTTTTCAGGATAGAAATAACAATATTTGGATTGGTTCAAATGGCGTTGGCGTGTGTCTTCTGACAGAAAAACTGAAGTTTAATACATTGGGATTGAGTAAAGATCAAACGCTTAACAGTCGTATTATGAGCGTTCTGGAGGACAAGAAAGGCACTTTGTGGGTTGGCACAAGAGGAAACGGACTTTTTTATTCGAATAATAAGATTGATTTTTATGATATCCCTTTAACGGCATTAAAAAATGTGGATCGGTTTAAAAATGTGCGGGCTATTTATGAAGATCGGGTAGGAAATATTTGGATTGGAACCAGTTATAATACAGGTATTATCCGTTACAACAAGGGAATCCCGGAGTTAATTGCCTGTTCAGATTTTTTTAATGACCGAAGATTTGATCCTATTATTAAAGCAGAAAGCTTTGTCGAAACCGACAAGTCATTGTTCATAGGCACTCAACAGCGTGGCCTTTTCTTGCTTGAAAAGAAAGCCGGGTCATTTGGAGATATTAGAAATTTTAAGGAGAAATACGGTGCCAGCGGGCAGTTGCAAAGCGAGCGGGTAAGCTATCTTCTAAAGGATTCAAAAGAACGTATTTGGGTGGCAACTTATGATGGTTTATGCATTTTTAATCCTGAAGATAAGACCTTTACTAATATCAACACCTATTTTGCCTTGTCTCAGAATTTTGATCCTAAAATTTTATACTGTCTTCAAGAAAGTAGCGATAAAAGTATTTGGATCGGTACTCCTACTGGCTTATATAGTCTTGATGAAAAAACAGGGAATAATACTGTTTTACATTATATTACAAAAGTAAATGGATTGTCTGGCAATCAGATTATGGGGATTGCCGAAGACAACTTACAGAACCTTTGGATTAGCACAAATGCTGGTATTTCAAAATTCGATCTGAAAACGAAAAAGATCCACAATTTTACAACAATTGATGGTCTTGGAAGTACTACCTTTTCTGAAACTTCATTTTGCAAAGGGAACAATAATACGCTATATTTTGGAGGTACTTTTGGTTTAAACGCGTTCAATCCGAACGAGATAGTAGAAAGCGATTACAAGAACAGCATCGTTTTAACGAATCTAAGTTTGTATAACCAGCGCGTTGAAATTGGAAAAGCAAGCGGCAATCAGGCCATTCTTGAAAAGTCGCTAAACAATACAGCTGAAATTACCCTTAACAACCAACAGAAAAATTTCCAGATAGAATTTTCGGCCCTTGATTATAAAGCTTCCGGTAAAAATCAGTATGCCTATAAACTCGACAATTTTGATAATGAATGGAATTATATTGGCACACAGCATTTTATCAACTTCAACAACCTGCAACCCGGCGAATATACACTGAATATTAAGTCATCAAGCAATAATTATATCTGGAATGAGCAGCCCAGGAAGCTTAAAATTATCATCAAGCCTCCAATTTGGCAAACCTGGTATGCTATATTTTTTTATGTATTGTTGATAATGGGAATTGTAACGATTATCAGATGGAATGCGGTAAAGCAGGTTCATATGGCCAAGAATCTTGAAATTGAAAAGATTAAGCATGAACAGGATCAGCGGATCAGCGAAATGAAATTTCAGTTTTTCACAAATATTTCACATGAATTCCGGACACCTCTCACCCTGATCTTTGCCCCGTTAAAAGAACTGATACAGAAGGCTCAGGCCTATAAGCTTCAGGATGAAGCCCTTGAAAAAATTCAGGTGATATTTAATAATACGAACCAGTTGATGAAGCTGATCAATCAGTTACTCGATTTCAGAAAAGCGGAAACGGAAAACCTGAAACTGGTGGCCAGGTATTTAAATATTGAAGATTTTATCAATGAAGTCTGCCTTCCATTTTTTGAATTGGCTAAAAGCAAGGATATTAAATTCCGGATCGACTCAACCTTGAAAAATAAGGATATCTGGTTTGATCGCGACAAAATGGAAATGATTATCAATAACCTGGTTTCCAACGCATTTAAATTCAACAAAACAGGAGGATTAGTAAGGATTACGCTCGAAGAAAATGAAAATGAAGTGATCGTAAAAGTAGCTGATAGCGGCAAGGGAATACCACCCTCCGCAATCGGACATGTTTTTGAGCGCTTCTACCAGGTTGACAACGGCGAAAACATTGGCAGTACTGGTATTGGACTGGCTTTGGTGAAATACCTTGTTGAACTGCACCAGGGAAATATTGAATTGGATAGTGAATTGGGAAAAGGAACCGAATTCAGGCTAAAACTTAAAAAAGGGAAAGATCATTTAAAGCCGGAACAGCTATTCGCAAATAACGCGGAAAGCATAACTTTTGTCTGGGAAGAATCTACCCTGGGCCGATTCCTACCCTCACGACATAAGAAAATAATCGCTTCTGAAACCTGCATTTTAATTATTGAGGACAACCCGGATGTTAACCAATATCTGGTAACCCTACTTGAGACTTCCTATCGGGTTGAATCTGCAATTAATGGTATAGAAGGATTCTCGATGGCCATTGAATTAATTCCGGACCTGATTATTTCGGATGTAATGATGCCGGAAATGGACGGGTTCGAATTGTGCAAAAAAGTCAAGGCGAATATCCTGACTGCCACCATCCCTGTCATACTTTTAACTGCTAAAAGTGCCGATCAATACAAATTAATGGGCATACAAACCGGTGCCGACGATTATATCTCCAAACCCTTTGACCCGGACTATTTAATCGAAAAGGTTCGGAAATTGTTGGAATTGCAAACAAAACTGAAAAAACAATATAGCAAATCAATTCGTCTGGATCCTTCAAATATTGAAATTGAAGCCTCAGATGAGGTTTTCCTGAAAAGATGCATTTCAATCATTGAAAAGAACCTTCAAAATGATGGTTTTTCTGCCGAAACCCTGGCAACTATCCTAAATCTTAGCAATTCTTCGCTTTATCGTAAATTTAAATCGCTAACCAAATTGTCATCGGCCGAATTCATCCGTACCATACGGATAAAAAGAGCGGCACAATTACTTCAGGATAAGAATAAAACAGTTTCGGAAGTGGCCTACGAAGTTGGATTTAATGACATAAAAAACTTCAGAGAAGTTTTTCAAAAGCACTTCAATTGCACACCTACAGAATACCGTAAAAATAATAGCAGTAAATCTGAATTGGATAAGAATAACTACATCTGAATACACTATAAATATTGTATTCATCTAATTCTATTCCAATTTACTAAGGTGAATATCTGACTCAAAACGCCACTTTTTTTGAAAAACACACAAAGGCCTATTTGACCTATTTACCCCCCTGATTTTATTCACAAGACCCCTTCTTCTTCATTATTTGTAGCGAATTTTGATTGCCAGTAACTATCCTTCTCAAGTACAAATAATGAAAAAAACAGACGGTAACCGTTTTAGGCAATTTCTATCCTATACTACATTAAACATATTCCTGTATGTTGCCTTAATTGCACTGGTTATATTCCTGATCAAATACCTCTAATACCATGTTTATACTTATGAAAAAATCATTGTTAAACTCTAAAAACAGCTAAGCCTCTTATTATGAAATACCTATTCGCCAATTTTCATACCAAACGAAAATGCATATCCGGGTATTCCATGTGACCATTAAAAACTAAATTATTTACACATGAAAGAATCAATTAAAAATTATTTAAAGAAGCTGAGTCTCTTGTTTATTGCATTAGTTTTTGCATGTGCAGGATGGGCGCAGCGAAGTATTAATGGAATTGTGTCCGACGAAAGCGGACAACCTTTGCCGGGCATTTCTGTTGTAGTCAAAGGCACTACCACAGGTGTAGCAACAAATATGGATGGAAAATTCAGTTTGAATTTGCCTTCCAATGCAAAAGTCCTGGTTTTCTCATCTGTCGGCATGAAACCACTGGAAGAGCAAATTAATGGCCGTTCAACAATAAATGTGAAGTTGATGGCTGAGACAATTGGTCTGGAAGAAGTGGTTGCAATTGGTTATGGTACCCAGAAAAAGGTGACAATTACCGGCGCGGTTTCAAGTGTTGAATCAAAGGAATTGATGCAATCGCCCAATGCCAGTGTCGGAAATTCACTGGCAGGAAGAGTAACAGGTTTATCTTCTATCCAGTATTCCGGGAAACCTGGAGCCGATGCCCCCGAAATTTATATTCGTGGAGTTGGTTCCCTAACCACAGATCGATCTAGTCCGCTTATGCTTGTGGACGGGGTAGAGCGTTCGTTCAACCAGCTTGATCCTGCTGAAATTGAGAGTATCTCTGTTTTGAAAGATGCTTCTGCAACAGCCGTTTTTGGTGTTCGCGG